>JAICFA010000198.1 GCA_025923935.1 Candidatus Krumholzibacteriia bacterium | reverse complement strand
CGAAGAGCATTACGCCGCACACGAAGTTCAAGGGGAAGGCGTACATCCTGACGAAGGAAGAGGGTGGCCGCCACACGCCGTTTTTCAATGGCTACCGTCCGCAGTTTTATTTTCGGACGACGGACGTGACGGGCGTGGCGACGTTGCCGGCGGGGACCGAGATGGTGATGCCGGGCGACAACGTGGAGATGGAGATCGAGCTGATCACGCCGATCGCGATGGATCTGGAGTTGCGGTTTGCGATCCGCGAGGGCGGACGGACAGTGGGCGCGGGTGTGGTCACCGAGATCATCAAGTAGGTGAGGGAACGTGCGAGACATCGTGACATTGGCGTGCAGCAAGTGCAAACGCCGTAATTATTCGACTACGAAGAACAAGAAAAAGCACCAGGACCGGCTTACTCATAAGAAGTTTTGCCGGTGGTGCAACGGGCACACGGAGCACAAGGAGACGCGCTAGCTCCGGGTAGCACGGTTACAGCAGGTCCGTAGCTCAATTGGTAGAGCACCGCTCTCCAAAAGCGGGGGTTGCGGGTTCGATTCCTGCCGGGCCTGCCATCTCAAACGAACACCATGATCGAACGCATCAAGTTATATCTGTCGGAAACGCGCACCGAGCTGAAGAAGGTCACCTGGCCGTCGCGCCAGGATCTCATCGACTCGACCAAGGTTGTTATTGTGGCCACGCTGATCATGACTGTCTTCATCGGCATCGTCGATCAAGTGCTGAGCCGCATCATCAAATTGGTATTCGGATAGGATCGGCCATGGTCGAAGAAAAGAACGCGCACGAAACCGCGACCGACGCGCGCGCGGGCGACGACAAGCCCACGCTGCCGATGCGTTGGTACGTCGTGCACACCTACTCGGGGCACGAGAACAAGGTTCGCGAGAACATCCAGAAGATGATCAACGCGTCTTCGATCCACGGGCACTTCGGTCAGATCGTGGTTCCGACCGAAGAAGTCGCGGAGATGAAGAAGGGGAAGAAGACCATCACGACGAGGAAGTTCTTCCCGAGCTACATCCTGATCGAGATGCACATGTCGGACGAGGCGTTCCATCTGGTGAACGACCTTCCCGGTGTCACCGGATTCGTGGGCACGTCGAACGGGCCGCAGCCGCTGACCAAGCCGGAAGTCGAGCGCATCCTCGGCCGGATGGACAAGGAAAAGCAAACCATCATTCCGGAGATCCCGTTCACGCTGGGCGAGCACATCCGCATCAAGGACGGCCCGTTCAGCGACTTCACCGGTGTGATCGACGAGATCAACGCGGAGCGCGGCAAGTTGCGCGTGTTGGTCAGCATCTTCGGCCGCGAAACACCGGTCGAACTGGACTTTTTGCAGGTTGAGAATATTTAGCGTCGCGCGTGCGCAGCGCGCACGGCCACGCATCAACGGAGAGTAGAACATGGCAGCACCCAGCAAACCCGCCCCGGCCGCCAAAGGCCCCGCCGGCAAAGGCGGCAAGGGCAAGAAAGTCGTCACCACGGTCAAGCTCCAGATCCCGGGCGGCCAGGCCACGCCGGCGCCGCCGGTGGGTCCTGCGCTCGGCCAACACGGCGTCAACATCATGGAGTTTTGCAAGCAGTTCAACGCACGCACGCAGCAGGCCGCGGGTGTGGTGACGCCGGTGCTCTTGACCGTCTATTCGGATCGTTCGTTCGACTTCGTCACCAAGACCCCGCCCGCGTCGGTGCTCTTGAAGATGGCGGCCGGACTGGCGAAGGGCTCGGGCGAGCCCAACAAGAACAAAGTCGGCAAGGTAAGCATGGCCCAGGTGAAGAAGATCGCCGAGCAGAAGATGCCCGACCTCAATGCCGTCGACCTCGATGCGGCGGCACGCATGGTCGCCGGTACGGCGCGCAGCATGGGACTCGTGGTGGAGGAATAGGAATGAAGCAAGGCAAGCGATACAAAGCGGCGGCGTCGAAGGTTGACTCGGCCGCCGTTTATGAACTCGAAGCGGCGGTGAAGCTGGTCAAGGAGCTCGCCACGGCGAAGTTCGACGAGACCATTGAGCTGTCCGCGCAGCTTTCGGTCGACCCGCGCCAGGCGGATCAGCAGGTCCGCGGCACCGTCGTGCTCCCGCACGGCACCGGTCGCACGGTGCGTGTCCTGGTTCTCGCCCGCGGCGAGAAAGAGCGCGATGCGAAGGAAGCCGGAGCCGACTTCGTGGGCGCCGATGAATTTCTTCCCAAGCTGCAGCAAGGTTGGACCGATATCGACGTCATTATAGCGACCCCCGATCTAATGGGTGAGGTCGGCAAGCTGGGCCGCACCCTCGGCCCGCGCGGTTTGATGCCCAACCCGAAGAGCGGCACGGTCACGTTCGACGTCGCCAAGGCGGTCAAGGACGTCAAGGCCGGCAAAGTGGAATACCGCGTCGACAAGAACGCGAACCTCCACATCCCCATCGGCAAGCGCTCCTTCGACGAAGGGGCTCTGCTCGAGAACCTCAAGGTTCTCATCCACGAAATCGTTCGCGCCAAGCCGGCGTCGAGCAAAGGCAAATACATCAAGAGCATGTCGATCTCGTCGACGATGGGCCCGTCGGTCAAGCTCGATAGCGCCGCAATCGGAGCCGCGCACTAAGCGCGGAGCAGGAGGAACCCATGGCCCGTCCTGAAAAAATCGCGCAAGTCGACGCCGTCGCCGCACAGATCAACGCCGCGCGCTCGATCGTGCTCTCGGACCTGACCGGCCTCAACGTCGCCAAGATCACCGAGCTGCGCCGCCGCTGCCGCGAGGCCGGCGTCGAGATCAAAGTCGTCAAGAACACGCTCGCGAAACGCGGGGTCGAAAACACCGTCGCCAAGGACTTGGCACCGTATTTCGAGGGCCCGACGGCGATCGCCATCAGCCGCGAGACCGAGAACATGGCCGCTAAGGTGCTCGCGAAGTTCGCGTCCGAGCACGAGCTGCCGAAGCTGAAAGCCGGGTTCGTCGACGGCAACGTCATCGACGCGAAGGGTGTGCTGGCACTTTCCAAGCTGCCGGCCAAGGACGAACTGGTTTCGCAGCTGTTGGGCGCCATTGAAGGTCCTGCGCGCAATCTGTTGTCGGTCATACAGGGTCCGGCGAGAAACCTCGCCAGCGTGTTGAAGCAAGTTTCAGAGAAGCAATCGTCGTAGTGTCGTAAGTCGGTAGAACAAGGAGCAGAGGATCATGTCGGAAGCAGTGAAGTTGAGCAGTTCGAACGCACAAGCCGCGATGGAAGCCATCGAGCGCCTGACTCTCCTGGAGATGTCGGAGCTCGTCAAGGCTCTCGAGGACCGTTTCGGCGTCACGGCCGCAGCGCCCATGGCGTTCGCCGCCATGCCGGGTGCGGCCGGCGGTGCCGCAGCACCCGCGGAGGAAAAGACGGAGTTCGACGTCATCCTCTCCAGTGCCGGAGCCGAGAAGATCAAGGTCATCAAGGTCGTTCGCCAGATCACCAGTCTCGGTCTCAAGGAAGCGAAGGACCTCGTCGAAGGGGCGCCCAAGCCTGTCAAGGAAGGCGTCAACAAGGCCGAGGCCGAAGAGATCAAGAAGCAGTTGGTCGAGGCCGGCGCGACCGTCGACATCAAGTAGCTCGAGTGCGGGGACGGGCGGGCGCGGCCGCGCGCCCGCACCTCTCCGAATCGCGCGTTGGCGCGAACGTTTTGGAGGCGCAGCGGCATCAAAAGTCGCTGCGCCCGCACGCGTCTATAGACATTTGGGCGCGGGCGACATCGGCTACGAAATCGACCCCTGAAGTTCCGAGGATATGATGATCAAGAAGATCGACAAGCCTATTATCGAATACCCCCGCGACGACTACGATCGCATCCAGTTCGCCAAGATCCCGGATGTCATGGACATCCCGAACCTCTTGGCGATTCAGCTGGAGAGCTACGCGGAGTTTTTGCAGCGCGAGGTCCCCATCGACAAGCGTAAGGACCAAGGGCTGGAGTCCGTGTTCAACTCGGTGTTTCCGATCGAGTCGCCCAAGGGGAAGTACAAGCTCGAGTACCACGGCTACATCATCAGCGAGCCCAAGTACTCGGAAGAAGAGTGCAAGGAGCGCGATCTAACCTTCGCCGCTCCGCTCAAGGCGCGCCTGCGCCTCGTTATTAATGAAGAGGACGAGGAGAGCGGCGAGAAACGCCTGAAGGACATCATTCAGAGCGAAGTGTTCCTCGGTGAGATTCCGATTCTCACCAAGAAGGGCACCTTCATCATCAACGGCGCCGAGCGCGTGATCGTTAGCCAGCTGCACCGCTCGCCCGGTGTCTTCTTCGGCGACGAGATCCACCCGAACGGCAAGCGCCTGTTCAACGCACGCATCATTCCGTACCGCGGCTCGTGGGTCGAGTTCACCGTCGACATCAACGACGTGATGTTCGTGAACATCGACCGCCGCCGGAAGCTGCCCGTGTCGGTACTGCTCAAGGCCATGGGCTTCGACACCGCGCAGGCCATCTTGCGCCTCTTCCACCAGGAAGAGGTCGTGAAGCTGGGGACGAAGGCCAAGAAGGAAGAGGAGATCGTCGGCCACGTCGCCATCCAGGACGTCATCGACAAGACTTCGGGCGAAGTGATCGTGCAAGCGGGCCAGCTCATCGACGAGAAGATGGTCGAGAAGCTGCGCGACGCGAAGATCGCCCAGGTCCACTGCATCAAGTATGCGGAAAACGAGAGCCCCGAAGACGACGTCATTCTGAAAACGCTCAAGAAGGACACGTCGGCGGACCAGGAAGCGGCACTCAAGAAGATCTACAACCTGATTCGTCCGGGTGATCCCCCGAATCTGGAGACGGCGCGCGCTCTCTTGCAGCGCATGTTCTTTACCCCCAAGCGCTACGACTTGGCACCGGTGGGACGCTACAAGATCAACCGCCGCCTGAAGCTCAACGTGCCGCAGGAGACGACGACCCTCGATCCGGCCGACTTCATCGCCGTGATTGCGTGTCTGCTCGACATGAAGGCGGCCGACGCCGAGCCCGACGACATCGATCACCTGGGCAACCGTCGCATTCGCTCGGTGGGCGAATTGCTGGCCAACCAGTTCTCGATCGGCTTGGCGCGCATGGCGCGCATCGTCAAGGAGCGCATGACGCTCCAGCAGGATGCCGACCAGATCACGCCGTACGACTTGATCAACGCACGCACGGTATCGGCCGTCATTCAGTCGTTCTTCGGGTCGAGCCAGCTCTCGCAGTTCATGGACCAGACCAACCCGCTCGCGGAGCTCACGCACAAGCGTCGTCTCTCCGCGCTCGGCCCGGGCGGTCTTACCCGAGAGCGCGCCGGCTTCGAAGTGCGCGACGTGCACTTCACGCATTACGGGCGCATGTGCCCCATCGAGACGCCGGAAGGTCCGAACATCGGACTCATCTCCAGTCTCGCGACGTACGCGCGCATCAACCCCTACGGCTTCTTGGAAACGCCGTACCGGAAGATCGATAACGGGCGCGTGACCGAAGAAGTCGCGTTCCTCTCGGCGGACGAAGAAGCCGACTGCATCATCGCGCAGGCCAACGCCCAGGTGGACGAGAAGGGTCACTTCCTGGCCGAGAACATCCTCGCGCGCTCGCGCAGCGATTTCCCGGTCGTGACCCCGAAGCAGCTCCAGTACATGGACGTGTCGCCCAAGCAGCTGGTGAGTGCCGCCGCCTCGCTGATTCCGTTCCTCGAGCACGACGACGCCAACCGCGCGCTCATGGGCTGCAACATGCAGCGCCAGGCCGTACCGCTCCTGCGCGCGCAAGCGCCGTTGGT
>JAICFA010000197.1 GCA_025923935.1 Candidatus Krumholzibacteriia bacterium | reverse complement strand
CTCTACGAAAAGCACAGCCGCCGCGCCGTTCGGGCCTAGCCGCATAGGCGGGCTCGCATCGAGCACTAGGCGAGCATCGAGCATCCCCCGAACGCGTTTTCGCAGCGCCATACAACACCATATTGCAGTGGGCGCGAGGACTTAGCGGAGGGGGATGGCTCGATGCGAGCCGAGCCTGGGCTCGATGCGAGCCGAGCCTGGGCTCGATGCGAGCCGGCTGTGCGGTTACGCCCGAACGGCGCGGCGGCTGTGCTTTTCGTAGAGGAGGTGGACGATACCGTCGGAGAGGCCGACTTCGGGCACGAAAATCTTCGAGATTTTCGCCCATTTCATGACCGAGAGGTAGACCTCGGCGGCGAAGACGATGACGTCGGCGCGGTCGGGACGCAGGCCCAGCGTCACGATACGCTCTTCGAGCGAGTACGCCTTCACCATGTCATAGAGGTCGCGCAGTTGTTTGTAGGTGAGTGATTGGCCCTGCTTGGCGCGCGCCAGCTTGTGCACGGTGTTGATGTTGCCGCCGCTGCCGATCGCAATCATGTCGCCGTACTCGGCGCGGTGGCGCTTGACCCACGCCTTGAGCGATTCGCGCGCACGCTCGCCCGGGCGGCCTTGCAGCATGCGCACCGTGCCGACGGGAAAGGAACTCGTTCCCACGCGCTTGCCCTTGGCGATCATGGTCACCTCGGTGCTGCCGCCGCCCACATCGACGTACAGGTAGTTCTTCTTGGGGTCGAGGCGGTGCTCGATGTGGTTGGCGTAGATGACTTCGGCTTCGCGCGGACCGTCGATCACTTCGATGCCGATGCCCGAGGACTTCTGCACCTTGGCGACCACGTCGGGCGCATTCTTCGCTTCGCGCATCGCACTGGTGGCGTACGCGGCGAAGTCGAGGGCGGGATAGGCGGCGATCAAGTGGCGAAATCCGATCATGGTCTCGACCAAGCGCTGCGCCTTTTCGTCGGAGATTCGGCCGGTGCGAAACGCGTCGTCGCCCAGGCGCAGCGGCATGCGCACCAACACCTCTTTCTTGAACAACGGCTGGTCGGATTCTTCGATGACGCGCGCCAGCAGCAAACGCACCGCGTTACTGCCGATGTCGATGGCGGCGAACTTCACGCGCCCGACTTCCCGCGGCGTTGCGCGCGTGACTTCGCGGTGGCGCGACGCGGTCCTTTGGCCACCGATTTGGCCTCTTCGGTACCGCTGGCGGCAAACGGTCGCACCGCCTTGGCTACACGCGCGCTAGCGCGAGCCACCGATTTCACGACATCCTGGTTCTCGGGAACTCCAAAGGTCTTCACCACCGCGAACACGGCGTTGCGAATCTCGGCCGAGAGGCGTTCCAGCAAGTCCTCTTCGATGCGCTTCTGCTCCTCGACGGCGGGCGGTTTTTCGAAGGCGTTCACGGTACCCTCGCCGGGTGCCAGCGCCGCCCACGACTTGGCGTCGAAGTCGATCGCTACCACACCGGCTTTGGGAATCGAATCTTTGAAGTCGGGTGCCATGTAGCTCGCGAACTCGGTAAACGACGGATCGTGCCCCACGACCATGACGGTGTCGTGCGCGTCGTCGAGCTCCACCACGATACGCAGGAATTCGTCGGGCAAGAGGCCCCCGTAGAGCTGCTCGCGCACAATCATGGATTCGGTGGTGATGCCCAGGCGCTCGGCAAATGCGCGCGCGGTCTCGAGCGCGCGGTCGGCGGGACTGGTCACAATCAGATCGGGCGTGCCGAGCGTGTTGGCGATGCGGTCCGCCATGATAGCGGCCTCGCGCCGACCGCGCTTCTTCAAGCGGCGGTGGAAATCAGAGCCCTTGGGTCCAACGTCGACCGCGGTCGCATGCCGCACCAATACGATTCGCTTCACAGGAGCCTCCTCTTTCAATCCGTTTCGGTAACCCGTCCGATAGCGTTTTCGATCTTCTTTCCCGTGAGCCGCCCGACGCGACGCAATGCCCGGCGGCGAGCTTTCTCGCGCCGCACGTCGAGATGGGCCATCCACGCGCCCAGCGCAGCCGCGCGCGGCACCGCATCCGCAGCGTTTGCCGGTATGCCGTGGAGCTCCGCTTGGAGCAGCGGCTCCAGAACACCGGTGTCGTGGTATTCACCGAGCGCGTCTTGTAACCGTTCGATCGCTTTCGCCGCTGCGCTCGCGGAATCGCCCAGTGGCAGAGCGAAGAATTCTAGCACGTATCGCAAGCGTTTGCTTTGCACGCGCGCGCGATGCAAGGTAACCGCGTCGAGTGCCTCCGGGTCCGCCGCAATGTCGCGCAAGCGCTGATAGCGCGACGCAATCGCATCGCGCGCTACCGGCAGCGCTGCTTCATCGGCCAAAAGGCCGGCGGGTCCACCGCGACGCAATCGCGCCAGCGCGCGCCGCCAATCGCGCTTGAGCGCGGCGTAACCGCGCCCGGACAACACCGCCGCAAGCTGCGCGCGCCGTTCGTCGCGCTGCCGCGCCAACGAGTCGAACGCGGGAACGAGGTGATCGCGCAGGCTCGGCGGCACCCACTGGGCGTATTCGTCGTGCGCGCCGAGATGCACGTCGAGGTCGCGGAGCATTCCCGTGGGCCGCGATAGAGCGGCGAAGCGCGCGCGGAAATCCCGAAATTCCTCCACCGTGAACGCCCCCTTGAACAAGCGCAGCGCGGTCCGCGTGCGGCGCAGCGCCACGCGATAGTCGTGCAGGAACTCGGGATCGATGTCGTCCAGGATACCGGGCTCGTTTCGCTCCATCACGGCAAGCTCGCGCTCGAAAACGACGGCGGCCGCCGCGCGCATCGTACTGGAGGCATCGAGGGCGCCGCGCGGCGTATGCCGGGGACGGCGTCCCGCCGCTGCCAGCACCAGGTCGTAGGCGGACAACGCACTGGCGCGGTAACCGGAAGCGGTCACCAAGCGCTCCGTGGTCTTGGCATCTGCGCCGCTGCGGTCGGCGGGGGTGTCGATGCGCAATAGCCGCACCGCGCACTCGCGGCCATCGCGTCGCAGTGCCAACGCTTCGGAGCGCACGCGCGCCACCAGCTGGCCGTCGCCGTCGCACGCGGCCAGCTCGTGCTGAACGACGCGCACCCGCGCCGCCTCCAGGAGCGCGCGCGGTTCGGTCAGCGCGGCGACGCGGTCGCGCAGCTCGCCGGCGTCCAAGTCGCGCGCAAAGATGCGCAGCACCCCGTTGCCGACGCCGCCACGCCACGGGCTGGATGCCACCATTTCCCCCGAGGTCGCATCGCGCAGCACTAGCCGGTCGTCGTCCGCGAACAGCTCGAGACCGGCGTCGTGCAAACGAAAATCGAAAGTGTCGAGGTAGAGACGACGCGAGCTGGCGGGCGCCTCCGTGGTCGCGGTGAACGCGCGCCCGAGAGCCCGTTCCGCGTCGCGCCACCCGCGTCCGCGCCGGGCGACGAACACGGGTAGATCACGCATCCTCGTCGCGGTGTTCCGCAGCTCCCGCCAGCCAGCGATAGATGTCGACTTGCGCACGATAGCTGCGCTCGCCGCGCCGGTACTGGTTGTCCTGAACCTCGTTCAAGACACGCGCCTTGGAGGTATCGCGCAGCTGCAGATCGAAGTAGTGGCGCAGTTCGGCGCGGATCGCGTCGTCGAACACGGGCACGGCCAGCTCGACGCGAAAGTCGAGATTGCGCGTCATCCAGTCGGCCGAGCTCAAGTAGGCGCGCTCATTGCCGCCGTTGGCGAAAAAGAACATGCGCGAATGCTCCAGGTAGCGGTCGACGATGCTGATAGCTTCGATGTTGTCGCTGACGCCCGGCTTGCCGGGAACGAGTGAGCACGTGCCACGCACGATCAGACGGATTTTCACGCCGGCCTGCCCGGCTTCGTACAGGTCGCGAATCAGGTCCATGTCGACCAACGAGTTCAATTTGACGTCGATATAGGCCGGCTTACCCGCTTTGGCGTTCTTGATCTCGCGGCGGATGAGCTTGTGCAGCACGCGGCGCATGTCGAAGGGCGAAACCATGATGCGCTGGTACTGGTGGGTGCGGTAGTTGGTCTCCAAAAAGTCGAAGAACTTGCGCATCTCGCCGGTGATGCGCGGGTCGCGCGTCATCAAGATGTGATCGGTGTACAGACGCGCCGTGTCCTCGTTGAAATTGCCAGTGCCAACCAGCGCGTAATCGACCAGCTTGCCTTCTTCCTTGCGCGAGATGAGCACCGCCTTGGCGTGCACCTTCAGGCCCGGAACACCGCCGATGATTCGTGCCCCTTCGTCCTCCAGCGCTCGCGTCCACTCGATGTTGCGCTCTTCGTCGAAGCGCGCTTGCAGTTCGAAGAGCACGGTGACTTTCTTGCCGTTGCGCACTGCGTTAATCAGCGAATTCACGACCTGCGAGTCGGGGGCCACGCGATACAACGTGATGTGGATCGACTTGACCTTGGGATCGATGGCGGCTTCGCGCAACAATTCGGTGACGTGCTGGAACGACTGATACGGCAGGTGCAGCAGCACGTCCTGCTTGCGCACGACCGAGAACACGTTGCGCGCCTGCGCCAGTACCGGGTGCGGCAACGGCGGCTGCGGCTCGTTCTCGAGACGCGGGCCGATCACGTTGGGGAACGACACGAAGTCGCGCGCGTTGTGATAACGCCCGCCGGCGATGGCGTTGTCGAGCTTGCGCAAGTTAGCCCGCTTCATGACCAGCTCGAGCAGCCCCTTGGGCACGTCGCGGTCGTACACGAAGCGAACCGGCGGGCCTTCTTTGCGTTTCTTGAGCGACTTGGAGACTTTTTCGACCAGGCTCACCGTGACGTCCTCGTCGATCTCGAGCTCGGCGTCACGCGTCAGTTTAATGGTGTACGCCGACGCCTGGTCGACGTCGAGGATGGCAAAGACGTCTTTGAGACCAAAGCGAATGACGTCATCGAGCATGATGACGTAGTAGTTGTCGTCGACTTGCGGCAGCACGATAAAGCGCGGCAAGCGATCGGTGGGCACCTCGATCAGTGCGTGGCGCGGCGAGGCGCCGTTCTGCTTCGCCTCCAGCCGCACGGCCAGATAGATGACCCCGTTCTTGAGCGAGGGGAAATCATTGTTGGAATCGAGAATGACCGGCACCAAGAACGGACGCACCGACTCGTCGAAATAGCGCTGCACGAACTCGTGGTGCTCGGGCAGCATCTGAGCCTCATCGATCAAGTAGATGTTTTCTTTCTCGAGGGCGGTGCGGACTTCGGCGAACACGCGATCGAAGCTGGCGCGCTGTTCCACCACGACTTCGTGAATCTGCTTCAAGATCTTCTTCGGGCTGCCGCCGTACACCAGCTTGTTGACGTCGATGCCGGCGTCGACCATGCGCTGCAGCTGGGCCACGCGCACGCGGAAAAACTCCTCCAGATTGGAGGAGAAGATGCCGATGAACTTGAGGCGCTCGACCAACGGAACGTTGGGGTCGGCCGCTTCCTGCAGCACGCGGGCGTTGAAGGAAAGCCAGCTGATCTCTCGATTGATGACGTCGGGCCGGGCCAAAAAAGACCTCGTTTTACGCGACCGGAATAGAACTCGAGACGAAGGGCGGTGCGTGCGGGATTAGCGGCCGGTTGGCCGCGGGAAGGCACGGTTCGGCGCCCCACGTTGCAATAATCGCGCTACGCACGTGACCGAACCGTAATGACTGTAACGAATTGCGCCGACTTCTGTCAAGATGGCGTCTTACCCGCCGTATCCGCCTGGGTTCGCCACCCGCCATGCATACGCGGAGCGCACGATATCGTCCAAATCGCTCGAGCGGCGCTG
>JAICFA010000196.1 GCA_025923935.1 Candidatus Krumholzibacteriia bacterium | reverse complement strand
CCTTCAAGTCGGGATAGTTTTCGACCGATACCAGAAAGCGCGACAAGGCCTGCGTGAGCTGTGTTTCCGCCACACCCTTTTCCGCCACCGTGCCCGCGCCCATGGCGCGGCTGCGCGCCTCGGTGATGGCCGTGAGCGTCTCGCGCTCGTGCGACATGTAACCCTTGGCCGTCTCGACCAGGTTGGGAATGAGGTCGTGGCGGCGCTTGAGCTGGACGTCGATCTGCGACCACGCGTTCTTCACGCGATTGCGCAAGCCGACCAGCGAGTTGTACGCACCCACGAAAAACAACACCGCCAAAACGACGATGCCTAAAAATATCCATGCAGCCATTTCCGACTCCTTCCGTGTCGAACGCTATGCGCGCGGTTCGCGAATCGTGTCGCGAAAGACCGCCTGCAGAAACTGGTGAATCCGGTGTGCCTCGGGAAACTCGGACAGCGCGATGATGCCTTGTAATTCGCCGCCGTCGAGCCACGTGCCGTGGCCGCGCTCGCACCGGTCGATCTGAATGCCCGCATTCTCCGCCTTACGGCGCACGCGCGCCTTCTCCATCTTGTGGCGGCAAATCGGGCAGCGCCGTGTCTTCTCTTCGCTCGCCTCGCCCCACTTCAAATGGGCGCGAATCTCGTCGCGGCCGGCCGAGCCTTCCAACAGGAGATCCATCTCCTCCGGGTCGAGCCACACCCCGCCGCACTTGCGGCAGTGGTCCACTTCGACTTGGTCGAGCTCGAGGACGATCATGGGGGTTTCGCAGAGGGGACAGTTCATAATGTTGGTTATGCCCACGGCCTCACTTACCCGGGCCGGTTCAGGCTATTCGGTTGTTGCTACTGCCGTGAAGCCTAGCACGGGAAGATGAATGGGGACGAGCCCGCTTTCCTCGCCCTTCCTGTGCTATGATTCTGGTCTACCTAGGGGGTTCGCCATGACCGGTCACGACCGTGCCCTCGCACTCATTGTAATCGCCACCCTCGTTACCACACCTGCTGCTTCCGAGGTGCTTCACGGAACCGCGACCACACAGTTGTTTTCCCATCAGTGCGGTCTCGATAGAGGCGGTACTGCCGTCGATGTGCATTCGCGCACGACTGTCGACTACTGGTCGATCGACGCAGATCTAGCACTTAGCGAGACAGTGAACATGTGCGGCCTTTTTACCCTATGGTTTTCCAACGGCGGCCTCGGCACATGGGTTGGCGGTACGCTCGAAGACCTGGAGACGGCACCTGAACCGACCACGCCTTGGGTCAATTTTCTGCCACCAATTAACGAAGCTTGCGTGCTGAAGACGGTCGATGGTCTTTACGTGAAATTCGCCGTGCGAGCTCTTCGGGATGAGAGCCAGCCGATAGAAGCCGACATCGAGTACTACATCCAGACTGACGGGACGCCGGTATTCGGTCCCTCCCTACCGGTTACACCGAAAACATGGGGTGCGATCAAGGCGCTCTATCGCTAACAGTCTTTCGTTGTAGCCCCGTTAAATGAACATCCTGCCCCGCTCCCACGCCTCGGCAAGCGGCATCCGGATGCCGCGGCAGACCCAGATGGGAACGTTGGTTTCGTCCGGCATCGCGTAGCGCGCACCGGTGCGTGCGACCTCGCGCACCTCGGTGAAGGTCGATTCGAGGTCATCCCGCTCCTGTCCGATAATGACGTAGACCAAGGGATCCAGCGCCCCGTATCCCCACAGGTAGTACGAGTTGTGCTGGCTCGCGGCGCGCGGGAGACCGTAGCGCCGGCCGAAATAATTGATCGCACCCGCCTGTCCGTAGTTATCTGCGACGATTAGGCACCGGTCGCGTTCGCCGGCAGGAAGCGAGTCGACGATACCAGCGATCTGTTCCGCCAGCGCCTCCCAGCCGAAGCGATCCGCGAAAAACTGCGGCAGCTCGCCGCTGTCGCGGTTCTCCCCCGACGCGGGCCGGATGCCAATCGCGTCTTGGTACGCGATGAATTTCTCGATGGGGAGGATCGGGATGGCGAACGGCGCGGTGATGACGAAGCTCGCGACCGCATACGTTGCGACGGTGGGCGCGAGCCAACCCTTACGTGGACGGCGCGTCGTCAATTCGATCCAAACCGCGCACGCAGCGATGAGGGGCGGAAACGCCGCCACGGTGTAGTACGGCTTGCTCCGGTTCAGCATGAAGATCGCCAAAGCCACGATGAACGCCCAGGCGAGCGGTCGACTGCGACGCAAAGCGGGATGAAACCACAGCGCCGCCAGTCCGGCGAGGTAGAGCGGCACCAACAGCGGGCTCATCTCCATCGCAACTCCACCGAGGTACGCAAGCGGGCCCATCGCCGTCATCTTGTGGCGCTGCGCATTGGCGATGAACTCGCGCGTCGGCCAATCATTGATAAGCTGCCAGACGAGGTGCGGCGCGAATAGCAAGACGGCGATGGTCATCGCGAGGACCGGACCCACCGTGCGCACGGCTCGCAGACGCGTCGCCGCCAGTATCGCCAAACCAGCCGCGGCGGCGAACACGCCCACGCTGATCTTGTTCTGCATGCCGAGTCCGACGCACACGCCGAACGCGATCCAGCTCGCGGTGCGTCCGTTCTGTAAAATGTCGACCACGACGAGGAAGCCGAGCGCCCAGAAGATTAGCTCGAAAGCATTCATCGAGTAGTAACCGGTGATACCGAGGTACGACGGCACCGCGAAGGTGATGAGCGCGGCCAGCGTTTGCGAGAGCGAGCCGCCGCCCATGCGGGCGGCCAGGCGCGCGACGAGCAGGATGAGTGCGCCACCGGCGAGCGCGGGCAGAATGCGCAGTGAAATCAGCGAGCTGCCGAAGATCGCCTTCCACGCGGCCAGGATCGCGATCGATAGCGGCGGATGGTCGACGTACCCGAACGAGAGGTGATTCGCGCAGTCCCAGTAGTAGAGCTCGTCGCGGAAGGTCCCGTAGCGGCCGCCGGCCGCAAGGTGCAGCACGACGCTCGCGAACGCAAGGATCAGCGGGACGGAGCGAAACTTGTCGCGCACGCCGTGAAGCTACGCAGAAACGTGGCGCGGGTTGCGTTTGAGGAACGACAGCGCCGTGTTCACGACATTGTCCACGTTGAAGCCCAGCTGCTCCATAGCGATGTGCCCCGGCGCGGAAGCGCCGAAGCGGTCCAGCCCGATGATGGCACCTTTGTCGCCCACGATGGCGCGCCAACCCAGTGTCGCACCCGCTTCGATGGCAAGCTTGCGCGCCGAGCGCGCGAGCACGCCGTTCTGATAGCGCGGCGTCTGCTGGAAGAAAAGCTCCCACGACGGCATCGACACCACCCGCGTCGCCACACCCCGCGCTTCCAAAACGCTGCGCGCCTCGAGTGCCAGGTGCACTTCCGACCCGGTGGCAACCAGCACCACGTTGGGTTTTTTCTTCGAGCTCTCGCCCACGACGTAGGCACCGCGTGCCACACCTTTCCGCACGTCTGCGGGATCCATGTCGAGCACCGGCAGCGCCTGGCGCGAGAGCACGAGCGCGCGCGGGCCGCGCAGTGTCAGTGCGACCGCCCACGACGCGGCGGTTTCGAGCGCATCGGCGGGACGAAACACGGTGAGGCCCGGAATGGCGCGCAGGCTCATCAAGTGTTCGATGGGTTGGTGCGTGGGTCCGTCTTCGCCCAGACCAATGGAATCGTGCGTGAAGATGAAGGTCGACGGCACGCGCATCAGCGCGGACAGTCGAATCGACGGACGCATGTAGTCGGAAAAAATGAGAAAGGTGCCGCCGAACGGCATTACCCCGCCGTGCAGCGCCATACCGTTAATCGCGGCTCCCATGGCGTGCTCGCGCACGCCGAAGTGCACGTTGCGATGCTCGAAGCCGTCGAGCCCAAACACCTTGGACGACTCGATGCGCGTGTTGTTGGAGCCGGTGAGATCGGCCGAGCCGCCCATGAGCGACGGAATAATCGCGGCCAGCGCGTTGATGGTCTTGCCCGACGCGGCGCGGGTCGCGATGGGCTTGTCTTTCGCGAACTCGGGGAGGTTTTTCTCCCAATGCTTCGGAAATTCTTCGAAGCGCGCCGCCTCGAACGCCGCTGCCAGCTCGCGGTGCTTCTTTCCGTAGTAGCGCACGCGCTCGCTCCATTCGGATTCGACCCTGGCGTTGCGCGCCGCGACTTCGCGGCAGTGGTTGGTGACTTCCTTCGGGATGTGGAACAACGGATCCTGCGGCCAGCCGAGCTTTTCTTTCGCCGCACGCGCCGCGTCCGGTCCCAGCGGCTCGCCGTGCGCTTTCTCGGAATCTTGCTTGGGGCTGCCGTAGCCGATGTGCGTGCGCACGCGGATCAACGACGGACGATCCTTCTCGTCGCGCGCGGCGCGAATGGCGCGCTCGATGGCATCGATGTCGTTGCCGTCTTCCACCACCTGCACGTGCCAGCGCAGTGCGGTGAAGCGCGCATCGACGTCTTCGGTGAACGCGAGTGAGGTCGAGCCATCTATGGTAATGCGATTGTCGTCGTAGAGATAAACCAGCTTGCCGAGCTTCAGCGTGCCGGCGAGGGACGCCGCTTCATTGGAAACGCCTTCCATCAAGTCGCCGTCGGAAACGATGGCGTAGGTGAAGTGGTCGACGACCGGCGGCTCATTGGGCACGTTGAACTTTGCCGCGAGGTGCGCTTCCGCCATCGCCATGCCCACAGCCATGCCGAAGCCCTGCCCCAGTGGTCCGGTGGTCGCTTCGACGCCGGGCGTGTGGCCGTACTCCGGATGCCCCGGTGTCTTGCTGTCGAATTGCCGGAAGCGGACCAGCTCGTCGAGCTTGAGGTCGTACCCGTAGATGTGCAAGAGCGCGTAGAGGAGCATCGACCCGTGGCCGGCCGACAGCACGAAACGGTCGCGGTCGAACCACGCCGGGTCGCCTGGGTTGTGCTTGAGAATTCGATCCCAAAGTGCGAACGCCATGGGTGCCGCACCGAGCGGCATGCCCGGATGGCCCGACTTGGCGCGCTCCACCGCGTCCACGGCCAGGAAACGAATGGTATCGACGCACAGACGGTCGACGGACTGGGTCAAGGGAAGCTCCTCGGGGCGAAGGGGTTCACATCCGCCGCGAACCGGCGGACGGTTGCACGCTACCCCGGCGCGCGTAAGCGATCAAGCGGATTTGGAGGCGAAAAGAGGCGCCGGTATTGGCTTAGGAGCGGGTCGGCAGTCCCACCCCCGCCCGCGGTATTTCGAACGACGCCCCACCAGAGGAGGTCTTTGGAGGTGGTCCGGTTTCCCGATTCGCGCCGCTGAAATACTCGGACGGGGAAAATTTGCCACCCAATTATACAAAATGGTTAACGCCCGGTAAACGGCGTTCTTGGCGTCTGGACGCCGCTCGACTACACTGCGCCGCAGGAGGTTGCTATGGTTCGTCGCGTGCTGCTTCTCGCCATCCTTTTCATTTCGCTCTCGTCCGGCAGCTTCGCCTACGACCGCATCACCGGTAAGCGATTCGCGAGCCGCTCCGAGGTCATCGCACCCCACGGCATGGTGGCGACCAGCCATCCGCTGGTCACCCAAATCGCGCTCGATGTGTTGCAAGACGGCGGCACCGCGGTCGACGCCGCCATCGCCGCCAACGCGGCGCTGGGGTTGATGGAGCCGACGGGCTCGGGCATCGGCGGCGATTTGTTCGCCATCGTGTGGGATGGAAAGACTAAGCAGCTCTACGGGCTCAACGGTAGCGGGCGCTCGCCGAAGTCGCTCACGCGCGCGCTGCTGGTCGAAAAAGGCCTGACGAAAATGCCGAGCCACGGTCCGCTGCCGGTGACGGT
>JAICFA010000195.1 GCA_025923935.1 Candidatus Krumholzibacteriia bacterium | reverse complement strand
TGAATCCCAAACCCGCACTCGCCGCCTGGGACGCGATCTTCGCGCACTCATACCGCCCCTAGGCGTGACAGGTACGCTTCCGTCTCGTACGCAAACTCCACCATCCCATCGACGGCGTAATCGTCGAACCGCGCTTGCAACCCGCGAAAGAATTCCTCGTGGCGTGGGTGTCCGGGCGGTGGCACGTACGACGACGACATCGAGAGACCACGCACGTCGTCGTAGCGATGGCGCAACGTGAATGGGAAGTGCGCTTCCACATATGTGTCGAACACCGTGTTCAGCTTGTCGACCAATCCGCGCTGATGATCCACGCGCGTGTAGTCGATCGCGTGCTCGATCAAATAGTCGTCGTACGCACGCATGAACGGGGTTGCGTCGTGCAGACGCGAGTTGAAGACGACCAGCGCGTACCCGCCCGTCTTCACGATGCGGCGCCATTCGCGCCGCGTCGCCGGCGGATCGAACCAGTGGAACGCTTGTCCCGCGCTCACCAGGTCGACCAATCGGTCCGATAACGTGGTTGCCTCCGCTTTTCCCGCCACGGAGTGGAATTTGGGCGCGCGCGCAAACTCGCGCTCCGCGGCCGCACGCATCTCATCGTTGGGCTCTACTCCGTAGACGGTGCAGCCCAGTCGCAAGAATTCGCGCGACAACAACCCCGTCCCGCTTCCCATGTCGGCGACGAGCCAGCTGGCCGAAATGCCCGTCTCCGCGCGCAGCCACGCGACAAGTTCGGGGGGATAGCCCGGGCGGTAACGAATGTAATCCGCGACGCGATTCGAGAAGCGGTGGAGTGGGTCGCGGCGATCCGAGCTCACGGACGAGAGAATCGCTCGAAGCGACCGTGTCCGCCGACGAACGAGTTGGCGAACCAGCTGACGATCGATACCACGATCGCCGTGGCTACCGCCCACCAAAAACCGTCCACGGAAAATCCGTGCAGTAGTTTGGCGACTAGCCCGACCATCGCGGCGTTGATGACGAGGATGAAAAAGCCGAGGGTGATGATCGTCACCGGCAGTGTCAGGATGACGATCAGCGGGCGAATGACGGCGTTGACCAGGCCCAGCAGTAAGCCGGCGCCCAAAATGGCGAGGAATCCCGACGAGTGCACGCCCGCGAGTAGTGCCGACGCGACCCACAGTCCCAGTGCCGTAATGAGGCCGCGAACGAGGAACCCTTTCATGATCAACCTCCTGCTTGCCGGGGGGATTCGGGGCGAGAACGACCTCGCAATTCCCGAAACGGTTCGCAGGCCTCATTATATAGCGCGATCGACGAGCATTCCAACCTTTCCCCGGTCGTGGGCATCTAAACGGTCGAAGGAGCGAACCATTACCCGATGCAAACGGCACCCGTGGAGACAATGGTGACCCCACCCGACGGCTTGCAGGTGGCTGCATGGGTGCGTCTCGCCCAAGCGGGCGACAGTGCGGCGTACGAACACTTGTACCGCGCGCACGTCGGGCGCGTGTTCGCACTGTGCGTGCGCCTGTCCGGCGACCGAACGCGCGCCGCCGAGCTGACACAAGACGTGTTCGTTCACGCGTGGCGAAAGCTCGCGCTGCTCGAATCCGAAGCGGCCTTCGCGACGTGGCTCTACCGGCTGGCGGTGAACTGGGTGTTGATGAGCATGCGACAACAACGAAATCGATCGAAACACGAAAGCGGCTCCGACGTGCTCGAGCTGGTCGAGCCCGTGCGCGGCCGTCGCGACGACAGCGCCGGTGCACGCATCGATCTCGAGCGCGCCATTGCCGAGCTCCCATCGCAAGCGCGCGTCGTGTTCGTTTTGCACGACGTGGAAGGTTACCGGCACGAGGACATTGCGAACCACATGAACATTGCGGTGGGAACATCCAAGGCGCAGCTCCATCGAGCGCGCCGCTTGCTACGCGAGGTGTTGGACCGATGACGTGCAACGACATTCGCAAGCTGCTGGACGATTTCGTAGACGGTAACCTGCCGGCGGAAGAGGCTGCGCGCGTGCGCGCGCATGTCGACGGCTGCGCCGAGTGCGCCCGCGAGCTCGTCGCGCTCGAATCGTTGCGCGCGGCTACGGCGGCGCTGCCGAACGAGATCGACCCGGACACCGACCTTTGGCAGAACATTGCGACCGAGATCGCATCGACCAAAGTCACACCCATGCGGCGGCCGTCATTATGGCTCCGCGGCGCAATGGTGGCGGCCGCGGCGGCGCTCGTCGTGGTGGGTGCGCGCGAGTGGCGCATGCGTACCCATAGTACCGGCTGGGAAGTCACGCGCATCGCCGGCGCACCCGTGATCGAGTCGCGCGGTGTGCAAGAGAACGCCACGCTGCGTCAAGGTGAGTGGCTGCGCACCGACGAAAACTCCAGCGCGCGCGTCGACGTCGCCAACATCGGGCGCGTCACCGTCGGCCCGGAGAGTGCCGTGCGACTCAAGGGCTCGAGCGACAAGGAGCACCGCATCGAGCTCGCGCGCGGCGAGATGGAGGCGTTCATCTGGGCGCCGCCGCGGCTCTTCTTCGTCGATACGCCGTCGGGTGTGGCGGAGGATTTGGGCTGCCGCTACAACCTCGCCGTGGACGAGGACGGAAACGGCGCGCTCGACGTGACCCTGGGATTCGTTTCGTTCGAGCGCGACGGCCGCGAAGTGATCGTCCCCGCGGGGGCACGCTGCGAGCTGCGCGCCGGCAAAGGACCGGGCACGCCGCACGAGTCGGGCGCATCGCGAGAGCTACAAGAGGCACTTGATCGCGTGGATGTCGAAGGCGCGACACCCGAGAACGTGACCGCTGTGCTGCACGCGAGCAGCAGCACCGACGGCGTCACGCTGTGGCACTTGATTCCGCGCGTCGACGAAAACCTGCGCGGTGAAGTCGTCGATGCGCTCGCGGCCCGCGTGCCGTTGCCCAAGGAGACGTCGCGTGACGGGGTCATCGCCCTCGACACGCGCATGCTCGAGCGGTGGTGGGATGCCATGTATCCGAGTTGGTCACACTGGAATTAACCTAAGGAGCGAATCATGAAAGCAATCATTTGTACGGCTATTCTCTTGTGCGCATCCGCGGCACTGGCGGGGGGATCCGGTCACTGCTATGACCCCAGCGCGCGCGCCGGCTACGTGTGCGCGTCGGCGACGTGCGCCGGCAACCACGCGGTCGCCGACAAGAGCGGGGACTGTCGCGCGTGCGGCAGCAAGCTCTCCGCGGTCAAGGACCTCACCCACGTGGCGGTGGTGTTATACGACGGCGTCGACCTTTTGGACGTGACTGGCCCCGCCGACGTGTTCGCCAACGCGGGCGGCTTCTACGTCTACACCATCTCGCAGCACGGCAACGCCGTTCGCAGCGGCGGCCTGGAAGTCGAGCCCGATTTCGACATTCAACACTGCCCGTGGCCCGACGTCCTGGTCGTTTCCGGCAACGGCGGCACGGACGTGCTGCGTAATTGGGTCGACCTCGTCGGAAAGAGCGCGGACCACGTGCTCAAGGCCGCCGGCGTGTCGTCCGGCATCGACGGCGCCTTGACTATCGTTCAAAAGATGAAAGGCGACGACAGCGCCCGTCGCGCGGCCCGCGCCATCGAGTACGACGGCTGGCTAGCGCAGTCTGGAGGTCAAAGATAGCTCAAGGTCCGTCGTGATAGTCCCTCGACGCGATTTCCGCAGCGCGATACAAATGTCTCGCGCGAGGACTAATGAGCGGAGAGGGAGCTATCACGACGGACGACAAATGTGTGTGACGTGCGTCGAGGGACTATCACGACGAGCCACACATGTGTTGTGTCGTTCGGAGAGGGAACTATCACGACGAGATCACAGCCAGCATTCTTACGTACCATATTGACGGTAGTGTAGCCCGCCGGGATATTCTTGCGACGGAACAGGGGTCTCGTTCGCTTGAGTCTTTTGGGAGCGACGCCGCCCCCAAAGGCGGGCCGCAGTGGGGCCCACCAGTCTCTTCGGTGCGGTCAAGCGCTTCCAGACCGCCTCGCTCCCAATTGCTCCCGCTTTACCGGATCACCGCGTCAACGACGTGGACGTAACCGTTCGAGCCCTTCATCGATTCGATAATTCTCGCCGTCTTTTGGATCCGCGGCGTGCCGTCGGACGATTTGGATCCTTCTACGGCGGTACCCGCTAGGCTGCGGGGTAGCTTGCCGCGCGCCACGTCTTCCGCGGAATAGGTACCCGGAAACACGTGCGACTTAACGACTCGGTCGAGCTCGGCGGCTCCCTCGCGGCTCATTAGATAGCGAACGCGCTCCGCACCCAGCGCGGCGAGCGCACGATTGGTGGGTGCGAGCACGGTGAAGGGTTCGCTCCCGCGCAGGGTTTCGTCCATCTTGCTCGTCTCGAGCATGGTGATGAACGTTCCCAGCGTCGAATTCTCCGATGCGAGTCCGTAAACCGTGTTGCTCGTGTCGGTGAGCTGATGCGTCTTCGCACAGCTCAAGCACACCGCAGCGAGCAGCAGCGCTGTCCAACGCGTCATCGAGCCTCCTCCCGCGTCTCGCGCGTCCGTGGGCGATAGTGTACCATCCCCCGATGCCGCGCTTCCCCCGATTTGCCGAGCGCTCGGCGCGCATTACCGGCTCCGTATACGAAAAGTTTCGCGCGCGCATGGCATCTGCCGGCGGCGATTTGGTGGGCCTGCACATCGGCGACGCCTACGCTCCGCCGCCGTATTCGCTTCCGCTGGACGGCGCATTCTTGCGTTCTCATGGCGGTTTTCATCGTTATTGCGACACCTTTGGGCTACCCGAGCTGCGCGATGTGCTGGTCGAAAAGGTCCACGAGGACAACGCACTTCGGGTCGCACGCGAAAATATCCTCGTCACCGCAGGTGCCACCAACGCGCTGAGTGCCGCCGTCGCGGCCCTCGTCGATCCGGGTGATGAGGTCCTCTTGTTGTCGCCGTACTGGCCGTTCGTGCGCGGCATGATTCGCGCGGCGGGTGGCCAGGTCGTCGAGGTTCCGTTTTACACCGAGCTCCTGCGCGATCCCAAGGCGGACGTTGCCGCGTTGTTACAGTCGCGCCGTACCGAGAAGACCGCCGCGCTCTATCTCAACAGCCCCAACAATCCAAGCGGCAAAGTGCTCGACCGCGGGCAGCTCGAGACGATTGCCGACTTCGCGCGCCGCAACGATCTCTGGCTTCTCTGCGACGAAGCCTACGACGGCATGACATTCGACGGACGGGCGCACGTTTCGCCCGCGGCCTTCGACGCCATGCTCGAGCGCACCATCACGACCTTCACCTTCTCCAAGGTATTCATGTTCGCGGGGCTGAGGCTGGGATACGCGGTGGCGTCGCCCGACGTCATTCGTGCCGTCAACAAGTCGATGGTGCACCAGCTCTACAGTCCATCGACGCTGGCGCAACAACTCATGATCGAGCCGGTGAGAACTCGCAAGCTGTGGTCGGCGCGCTTCGTGGTGGAATGCGAGTCGATCCGCGACCGTGTGTCGTCCGCGCTGCGCGTCGAGGCGCCGCTGCCGGAAGGCGCGTACTACTTCTTCTTTCCCATCGACGACTATCTGCGCGGCCGCGCGTACACCGCGGTCATCGAGGGATTGCTCGATGCGGGTGTGTCGGTGGCACCGGGCGAAGACTTCGGCGCCGACTTCGCAAGCTGGATCCGCATCTGCTTCGCCGGGGTGCCCACGCCGCGCGTCATGCTCGGCGTTGAACGGCTCAATGGCGTACTGGCGGGCTAACGCGGCGAGCCCGGTTCGCTCCTCCGCTCATTAGTCCTCGCGCGAAACATTTGGAATCGCGCTGCGGAAATCGCGTCAGAGCGAACCGGACTCGCCTTCCT
>JAICFA010000194.1 GCA_025923935.1 Candidatus Krumholzibacteriia bacterium | reverse complement strand
GTCAGGTTCAACGTACTCGATGCGGAGCGCGTCCAGAACGACCAGGCGTGCCCGAGCGCCATCGGCTCCGCCAACGTGCTCTTGATGCCTTTGCTCAGCCATACCGTGACGTACTCGCCCCAAAAGAAGGGCTCGCTGGGGGTGAACGTCACCGTACTGCCGGTTACGTTGTACGTCCCGCTGGCGGGGCCCGACCATCTCCCGAACACGCGGAAGCTGATGCCATTCACCGATGCGGGATCGATGTTGGTGTTGAAGGTGACTTGAATGTTCGTTTGCGGCGACGCGTCGATCTTCTGGCGCGCCGGAGTGCGCGTGACCACTTGTGGAGGTACTGCCTCCGCCGCGGTGGCGACCATTACGAGGAGCAGTGCTGCGGTAAACCTGGGGGTGATGTTCATACAGCCTCGATTTCGGGAAACAGAGCGAGCGCTTCGTCGACCGGGCGGGAGCCTTCCACCAGCGCCAACACGCGCCGCAATACTGCGTCAAGTATAGCATCCGGACACGACGCCCCGCACGTCAGTACAATCGTGAGGGGCCGCTTGGTAGGCAGCCACGACTCCGACGTCACCACCGCGCGGACGGATAAGGAATAATGACGAATCGCGGACCCCGACAGTAAATCGTCCGCACCCTGCACAAAATAGGTGGGCATGGCGCGCTGGCACAGCTCGACGATGTGCGACGTGTTGGACGAATTGTGTCCGCCCACCACGATGGCCAAATCGGCGCCGTGCTCGACCAGCGCGTAGGTCGCGTTCTGGTTCTCGATGGTGGCGTAGCACAGCGTGTCGGACGTGTCCGCAAAGTGTTGCTCGATCTCGCCCTCGCCGTAGCGATCCACGAGCGCGCGCCGGAGCTCGAGCGCGATCTCGTGTGTCTCCGTGGCCAGCATGGTGGTTTGATTCACGACACCCACGCGCACCAAGTCGCGCGCCGGATCGAAACCGGCCGAGCACTTGTGTCCAAACATGCGCTGAAACTCGTCCGCGCCGCGCGTGCCGCGAATGACATCGCCCAGGAACTTCGCTTCGGCCAGGTTGCGTACCACCACGGTGGGTGCTTCGCGGCGGCTGTGGGAAAACGTCGCCCGGGTTTCTTCGTGGGTGTCCTTGCCGTGCACGACGACGGAATACCGCTCCGCGCCGAGCTGCCCACTGCGCTTCCACACCTTCTCGACGAACGGGCAGGTGGTGTTGTAGCGATAGGCGTCTACGCCGCGCTGTGCCAAGCGCTCCTGCATCTCTATCGTAGTGCCGAACGCAGGCACCACGACCACATCGTCGGCGCGAATCTCTTCCCAGGGCACCAGCTGCTCGCCGCTCGGCGTGAACAGAAAGCGCACGCCGCGCTCCATCAGATCGCGGTTGACGCTGGGGTTGTGGATCATCTCGGAAAGAAAGAAGACGCGCTGGTTGGGGTGCTCGGCCAGCGTTCGGTACGCGATCTCCACCGCGTTTTCGACGCCGTAGCAAAAACCGAAATGCCTCGCGAGGGCGATGCGTACACTGCCAAAATCGAGCAGGGTGGGAGCCAAATCGCGCTTACGCGGGTCGGCCGCCTGGCGGGCGCGTTTCACCCGTGTGACGATCGAGCCACGATAGCTCTCCGGAGTCTGGAAGCGCCTGGTCATTGATTGCACCCGCTGGTGCTCCCTATAATGGTGCCGCTCGAAGGAGGCAAGCACCCATGAAGCATCGTATTCTCACGGCGACGCTGGTTGCGTCGCTCTTGTTGAACGCCTGGCTCGTCCTCGGCCCACTGCACCACACCAGTCCTGCGCGCGCCGACGTCACCCCCGCGGGCGAAGAGCTCGCGCCGTACATGAATCACTTGCAGCGGCACACGCACAAGCTGGGTCTCTCCATCCAGGCGAAGAACAAGCCGGCCGCCGACTTCTATTTGACCGAGCTCTCCGAAACCTTCGAGCTGGTGCAGAAGAAATTCCCCAGTTACGACGGCTATCAAATCGCCGCCCTCAGCAAGGCCATGATCGACCCCGCCAAGCCCGCGCTCACCAAGGCGCTGGCCGCGAGCGACTGGCCCACGGCCGCCATCGCCTACGACAAGTATGTCGCCGCGTGCAACAATTGTCACGTCGCGGTGAAGCACGAGTTCATCAAGATCACAGTTCCCACCGGCAATCCGTTCAACCAGTCTTTCGCGACGAAATGAACGACGTGAAGTAATCCGGCTCGTTCCCGGGCTTCCACTTGATATTGCACCCGATACTCGGCTTCTGCTCGACCGGCGGCCGCTGAGCGCTGATCGCCGCGTCCAGCGCCGCGCGCAGGTCGCGGCCCGTCACCGGCTGGCCGTTCGACGGCCGGCTGTCGTCCAACTGGCCGCGATAGAAAAGCTTGCGCTCGCGATCGAACACGAAAAAGTCGGGCGTGCAGGCCGCGTGATACGCCTTCGCCGTGGCCTGCGTCTCGTCGAACAAAAATGGAAATTTCCAGCCGAGCTCGCGCGCCAGTGCCGCCATGTGCTCGGGCCCGTCCTGCGGATGGCTCTCCAAGCTGTTGGCGTTGATGGCGACGAAGTCGACCCCGCGCGCGCCGTAGTCGGCGGCGATGCGCGTGATTTCGTCGCGCACGTGGATCACGAACGGACAATGGTTGCAAATGAACATGAGCACCACCGCGGGCGCGCCAAAATCGCCGAGCGTCCACGTCTTGCCGGTGGCCGGCTCGCGCAACCGGAAATCGGGGGCGCCGGTGCCGATGGGCATCATGGTCGACGGTGTTTGAACCATGTCATTCTCCTCGCGTCGTGTCTTGCTTCTCTTGCTTGACGATCTCCGGCAGCAGCGTCGATTGGTATGCCACCACCCGCGGCCGGCCGGCGATGGTTGCATAAACGATGGTATAGCGGCTGTTCGAGGTGAAGGGCTTTCCCGACGACGTCAGTGAGATGGATTGCATCCCGGTGCACACCACCGTGCCGCCGTACTCGCGATATTCGGCCTCTTCGACATCGAAGTTGAGGTAACGCAGCTCACGCTTGGTGAGCATGGCGATGAGTCCCGCGCGGGTTTGGGCGAGACCGTTGGAGTGGATGTAAGTCACATCCTCGGCGAAGATGTCTTCCAAGGCCGGGACATCGGCACGAATCATGGCTATTTGGCGCTCCGATTCGCGGTGTTTCACGGCATCGATCAGGGTGCCGTCGGCCGGGACGGCAGTAATCGACACCACCGTCAACAGCGCCGCGAGCAGCACCATTCTAGCACGCTTCATAACGACCTCCTGCCTCACGAACCGTGGGCACGGCTCGCACCGCACACTACCGTTTTTGCGCCTTTCTCACAACCAGCGGAACGGTCGGCGAAAACGGGTTCGATAGGTCCGGATTGAAGAGGAAGTCTTCGTCCGTCAGCGTTTGCAGAAAGAACTCGAGGGTATCGAGGTCGGCGTCGGTCATGGGCGGAAAGTTGTTTCGTTTCAGCATGAGCGGGTCGAGATTGGGAATGTCGGTCGGAAACGTTTGGTTGTAATGCTCCAACACCTGGCGAACGGTGATAAAGCGGCCGTCGTGCATGTAGGGTGGCGACTCCATGATATTGCGCAGCGAAGGTGCTTTGAATTTGCCGTCGTCCGCCGGGTTGCCGGAAAACTTGCCGCGGCCCTGATCCACGATGGTGGTGTCGATGCCATTGTTGTGGAAGGTGCCGCTCGAGAACAGCGGCTCGCCGTGACAATGGAAGCAATCGCCTTTGCTCTCGGCCATGAAGAATTGGTAGCCGCGCATTTCCTCCGGCGCGAGCTGGATCTCGCCTCGCTTCCAGCGATCGTACTTCGAGTTGGTGGAAATGAAGGTGCGCTCGAATTGCGCGATCGCTCTGACGACGCGCTCCTTGGTGATCTCCGTGCTGCCGAACGCGGCGCAGAACATGTCGGGATAATCGGGATGGGACTGCAAGCGCTGGACGGCGTCCGGCCACGGCAGGCTCATCTCGGTCGGTTCCGGTACCGGTTGGGTGGCCTGCTCTTCGAGCCCGGCCACGCGTCCGTCCCAAAAAACGCCGTTCACGTTCCACGCCGGGTTGACGATGGTGGGCGCCTGGCGCGGGCTCTTGTCGCCGTGTACGCCCTCGCTGAAACGGCGAAAGTCGCCGAAGGCGATGTTCTGCGTGTGGCAGCCGGCGCACGCGAGCGTGCTGTCGGCGGATAGGATCGGGTCATAGAAAAGAAAGCGGCCCAGGCGCACGCCTTCGACGGTCAGCGGGTTGTCCGGGGTCGGCGGCAACGCCGGAAAATACCCGGGAAGAGTGAGGGTAAGCGGCGTCGGCTCGCCGCACGGACCTGGCGGTGGTTCAATGGGACCGCCACCGTCGTCGCTCGAGCACGCAGCCACCAGCACCAACGCGAGTGCGGCGAACCATGGGTGCCGGGCGCGACACGGCCTCCCCGATACTGCTGGGAATTTCATGCGTCACCCACCAATGCGATCAGTCGTGATGGCCCCCGATGGCGACCATGTCCGCGGAGAAACAGAAGCGTCCGTTGCTGTGGAGCTTTCCCTGCGCATCGAGGTTTCCCATGATGATTTGGTTGGGATAGTCGGAAAAGTCGTACTCGCTATCGACGCCGTCGGTCGGATCGCTGTCCTTGTACCAGTCGTTCAAGTTGAAATTGATGGTCAGCTCGCCGCGCCCTTCGTTGTGGATGTGCACCGGTGTGAAGGGCAACGTGACCTTGAAGTAGAAGTGGTACGGGGTCGCATCGGTCACGCCGGGAAAGTCCGGGTTGGTACCGTCGAGCTGGCGCGGACCCATATGCGTGGTATACGCGGCGGTGGTCGACGGACCGGTGGCGTAGTTGCCTTCCAGTTGCATGTAGTGGTAGCCGAGGTTGGCACCCAGATTCTCCGGCCACTGCATGTCGAGCTGGAATTGCGTGCGCGACGCGTACTTGTCGCGCACGTTGTCGGTCTCGTCGAGACCGAAGGTGAAGGACACGCTGGTCCATTCCTCGTGCGGAAGCCCGGTGTACTGGAACGATTGTGTCGTCGGATCGGCGACATTGTAGTAGTGCAAGTCGGCAATCTTGACCGACGCGTTGGCGCTGTGCAGGACGACGTCGGTGATGACGAAGCGCAGCGTCTTGATGCTGTACATGGTGCCCGAAGAGTTGGTGTAGTTGGGCGCGTCGCCCAAGATCAGCCCCTGCCCGTCGATATTGAGGCTGAACGATGTCGTGACCTTGATGGGGGTGTCGTACGTGACGGGATCGTCATCGCCGCCGCAGCCGATTCCCACGAGCAGCAGCGCGGACGAAACCGCCAGAACGAGCGAACGGGTTGACATCTTCGATCCTCCGCGGGCGGAACTACGAGGCAGTGATAACGCCGTCGAGGCTTGGGGCGGCCGCCGCGACGCCCCTAAGTATAAGGCAGCATATCGCGCGCGGGCAAGGCGAGTTACCCCTGGAGCTTCAGAGATTTATGCGATCGAAGCGGACCAGGTTACCAAAAGTGCCGGCGGCAAAGGCGAGGTCAGCGGAGCGGACCAACACGCCGCCGTACGCCTCCACGGGTGTTGCTTCCCCAACGCTCCACGTGCTTCCCTCCAGGCGCAGAATGGTGCCGCCGTGGCCCGCGACCATGACGAGGGATCCGGAGCCCGAGACCGCGCTCAGATTGGTGGACACCAGGGCGTTCACGAGCTGCCAATTTCCGCCGGCGAGCCGCAAGACGGTGCCGCCGTCGCCCACGGCGAAGGCGTGATCCGGCGACCGTCCCCAGACACCGTGCAGATCGGCCGTCCCCGGCGGTGTCGCCATGTCTGACCACGTCCCCGCGACACGCGCCGCGGCCGCACCCCCGCCC
>JAICFA010000193.1 GCA_025923935.1 Candidatus Krumholzibacteriia bacterium | reverse complement strand
GGCGATCCCGTCGAAGATGGCATCTTCGAATCCCTTGGTCGACGAGCAGGTGATCTCGGTAACGCGGGCAACTGACATGGCATTCCTCCTTGAGTAGTCGTTTCATGAAGAGATTGAGCCAGCGCCCGGTTCATCACCGTCACCGATCGCACGCTTGTACGCGAAATAGAAAAGTGCCCAACTGTCTTGGCAACAGCTGGGCACTCGTGGTCCTTGCCCACGGCACCACTCTCTAGCGAACCAATACCAGCTTCACGTTGTCCCGGAACGTTCCTGCCTGAATGCGGAAGAAGTACACGCCCGACGGCGCGCTCCTCCCGGAATGATCACGCCCATCCCATACCGCCGAGTGCAGTCGCGCCTCTTGCTTCGCGTCGACGAGCGAGCGCACGAGACGCCCGGCCACATCGTAGACGCTCACCTTGACCTCGCTCGCCTGCATGAGTTCGTAGCGGAATGCCGCGGACTGACCCGTCGGATTGGGAGCAGCCGGGAACACGCGTACCGCCATCGCCGGGGTGCGGTCGTCGATGCCGGTCGGCGCAGCCGGCAGAATATCGAGCTGCGTTGTCCGCAGTTGCGCCAAGTACTGCGCCGTAATCTGCACCGTCGCCAGCGCGGGTACGTGGGTCGTCGTGATGGGGAAGGACGCGTGCCGCGTACCCTCCGGGATGGTGACACTGCCCGGGACCTGCGCGGACACGGAGCTGCTCGACAAGAATAAGGTCGCGCCGCCCGCGGGTGCGGGTGTGGTCAACGTGACCCAGCCTGTGCACGGGCTCGTCGCCTCAATGCTGACAGGCGATACCGCCAGCGCCGCGAACGCTCCTACCGGAATGGTCGGCGTAAGGCGGTACGCAACCGATGCACCCGTGACGTAATTGTGCGCGAGGCCCACGATCTGGCCCGCGTCGTTGATATCGTGAGCGTAGAATAAACGCAGATTCAGTGCGGGGTCGATGAGTGTGGTCAGATCTTCCAAGCCATGTTCGTTGGTGTAAATGAACGCCCGCAACAGCCCCGCGGTCGGCTGGCCGCGACCAACGAAATCTCCACGAGAATTCATTCCCCACACGTCGTTGGTTTGTCCAACGCCTCCCAGCTGGATCATGCCGAGTCCGTCGGTATAACGGAACACACGCTCCGAGTTGCCGCTTGCGCTGTGCAACGTTCCCGCCACTTGTCCACTGATGTTGATCGCTTTGCCAAAGTTGTGCGCGAAACCGCCGGTCGTGCCGAGATCTTGCAGCTCACCATCGGGCGAGAAGCGATACGCGTGGTAGCCACCCGGAGCGGTCATGTATCCGGTCACAACGCCGGCGTCATTGACGTCGTACGCTACGGAATAATCGCGCGCGGGAGCCAAAAGGAAAAAGCCATTCCCGTCATCGAAAATGAAGGCACCGGTATTCAGCGCGTCGGCCGGGGTCACGCCGACAACGAGTCCGGTGGCATTGATATCCCACGCGCGGCTGGTGGTCCCGAGCGCGCCCAGATCTTCGGCGGGGCCTCCGGACCAACGGACGGCATGGAGCGGCGCGCCGCTACCCCACGCTTCGCCCACGATGATTCCGGCATCGTTGATTCCTCGGGCGACCGTGGACGGTCGTCCGGTGGGACCGAACAACTCGACCATGCCGTTACCGTCGGTAAATACAAATGCACGAGCATTACCTGACCAGCCGACCACCTGGCCGCGTGAGTTGATGTCGAAGGGAATTGCGGACGTTTCGCCGGGCAGTGCGCCGAGCTGCTCGACGGTGTAACGGAAATTCTGTGCGTGCGACAGAGCCGGCGCAAAAACGCACGCGATCATGAGAGCGAGTCGCAGCGGGATGCGGGTCATGGTGGGCCTCCTTCATACGGTGGGCGGCTAAAATGAGAGTTCTTTGTCCTGATTATATCCGGTTCCCAACCTGTGGCTAGGGAAAAATAAGATAAATTTGTCGTATTAATATAACTTGTTTACTTAGTTTGGATTAAGGGACTGCAAAAAGTGCAGGCCGCCCCTCTCGCGAGGAGCGGCCTGGTTTCGCGAAGGGTGCGCGCTCCCGCACCTCCGCGTATTGCTCTCCGACTACCGTTCGCCAATCACCGGTGTCAGCAGCATCTCCGCTTGCTCCGCCAGACGAATGAACTCGGCGCGATAGCCGTGCTCGTCGTCACCGCACGCGCGGCTGGCGATCGCGACCACGTCGCGCATGGTGGCGCGGCCGCGTTCGGGAGAGTCGCGCAGGATCATACCGAACTCCGCCACCGCGGCGGAGAAGCGGAAGTCGTTCGACGCTTGCGAGAAGCGCAGGTTGCGATCCTTCACCGCCACCGCCAAGAGGCGGCTTTCGCTCGCGGTCGGCTCTTTATAGCGGAACGATACCGTCAGGAGCTCATCGCTCTGGCGCGCGTTCTCCTTGACGCTGAGGTCCGAGTACTTCATTCGCTTGTAACGCCCCTGGTCGGAGAGCTCGACCTCATACAACGCCGTCACCGAGTGTCCCGCACCGATCTCGCCCGCGTCCTTGGTGTCGTCGTCGAAGTCGCGGTCGCGCAGCAGGCGGTTCTCGTAACCAATCAAGCGATACGACGCCACGCGCGCCGGATTGAACTCGATCTGGAGCTTGACGTCCTTGGCGATCGTGAGCAGGGAAGCGCCCATTTCGCTCACCAGCACCTTCTCCGCCTCCATGATGTCGTCGATGTAGGCGTAGTGGCCGTTACCGTGGTCGGCGATCTTTTCCATCTTGGAGTCCTTGAGATTGCCCTCGCCGAAACCGAGCACGGTCAAGAACACGCCGCTGCGGCGCTTGTCTTCAATCAGGCGAATCATCTCGCCGTCACTCGAGACGCCCACATTGAAGTCACCGTCGGTAGCGAGAATGATGCGGTTGTTGCCGTTGCGCAGGAAGTTTTCCTCCGCGACACGGTATGCGAGGCGAATACCCGCGCCACCCGCGGTGGAACCGCCCGCCTCGAGACGATCGATGGCCCACAGGATTGTGTCGCGATCGCTGCCAGGCGTCGAATCGAGCACGAGCCCGGCGGAGCCCGCGTAGACCACGATGGCGACGCGGTCTTGATGGCGCAGCTGGTCGACCAGCATGCGGAACGACGCCTTCAAGAGCGGCAGCTTGTTGGGCTGGTTCATCGAACCCGACACGTCGATCAAGAAGACCAAGTTGCTCGGCGGCAGGTTCTCGACGGCGATGCGGCGGCCTTGCAATCCGATGTGCACCAACTTGTGCGACGGATTCCAGGGCGCGTCCGCAACCTCGGTCACGATGGAGAACGGATCGCGCCCGCGCGGATTCGCATAATCGTAGTCGAAGTAGTTGATCAGTTCCTCTACGCGAACGGCGTCGACCGGGGGCAACTGCCCCTGGGTGAGGAATCGACGCACGTTCGCGTACGACGCTGCATCGACATCGACCGAGAAGGTCGAGAGCGGCTTGTCGCGCGTCTCAGCCCATCCGTTTTCGTCGATCTTGTCGTAGGACTCGTCCCCTTCCGACGGCCACGTCCGCGGCAGGAAGCAGGCGTCGGCGGGAGCCGGACTCGACAGCGACGCTTGCGGCATCAGCGAAAACGTCTTCGCGTCTTTCTGCAAATCGTGGCGCGCCTCGCCCGTTTCCGGACGGGTTTGCGGCGGCACTTGATTCGTCGCGGATCGCTCTTCGCGCGGTGCCGACGAATCGTGCAAACGAATCATCTCGAAATTCGCGCGCGCACTACGGCCAACGATCACCGTGACTCGCTGCTTCGCCGTCGTCACGCCTTTCGCGTCGACGCGGAGGGTGTGCGCGCCGGCGGGAACGTTATCGATGGCGAAAGTTCCGTCGCTTCCGGTTTTGGTCGTGAGCTGCGTGCCTTCGACAGTCACGGTCGCACCCGCGACCGGCTGCAACGTTCCTGCGTCGATGACGCGGCCGGTAATGCGGCCGGTCTCGGTCGCGCCCGTGAATGCAGCCAGAGAAATAGAGGTGATTAGGATGGCGAGCCAGGTGATGACTTTCATGTCGGACTCCTTTGCGAGCGAAAGACGACAACCGCCCCCTGGCGGCAATCGTCCGTATTCACCCCTTGAGTCGTTCCGGGCGCGCGTTTCGTTTTGAGAAAATTTTACTCGGTGAGGCGAATGCGGATAATGCCTTCGGAGGTATAGATGTGGAGCGTTCGGCCCCATTGATCCTCGACGACTCGCACACTGTCTGCCTCGAGCTGGAAGGTTTGACCGTCCCAGTTGAACGTGAGCGTTTGCCGCGGCTCGCCAACGGAGAACGATTCCGTGCGTAAGGCGGCTTTGGATCGCGTGGCCGAGTCCGACCCGACGGACGGCTGGCGCGAAAGTGCCATCGTCTTGGGCGATTGCTCCTCCCGCGGTGAGGCGGGTGCGGGAGCGGGCTGGTTCTCGACGCGGTTCGCGCGCACATCCATGGTCGACAAGCGCGACAGCTTGGGGGCTGCGTCGGCCAGCCGGTCGGAGCTAGAGAGCGCTTCGGAAGCCTGCTCGCGCGCTTCGTCGGCGCGCGTCGCCTCCGGCTCTGCCGGAGCGTATTCCTTCTTGAGGTCTGCCTTCGTCTCCTGCGGCGCGACGGCATCGACGGCCGGGACATCGGCGCCACGATCCTGGTCATTTTCCGTGGGAGCCTGGTCATTTTCCTTGGGATCCTGGTCGTCTTCCTTGGTACTCGGCGGAGTGGCAAGCTCGGTGTATTGGGGCGTTTCCGGCTCAGGTGTGGTGAGTGTTTCGGTCGGCACGATCATTTCGCGCCCGCGTCCTTCGTGCAGCCCGAGCGAGTAGCCCACGATCACGAGTGCCACGGATGCCGCCAACACGCCCGCCACGCGCCCGCGGCTGAGCTCGATCACACGGCGGCGCTTGGCCAAGAAGCCGTGCTCGCGCATCGCGTCCACGACCTTCGCTTCCAGGCCGGCGGGCATGCGCTCGCGCGGCAGGCTTTCGAAGGCTGCTCGTTCTTCGGGTGTGAGTTCGTCGCTCATGATTCTCCTCCGGACATCATCGCGCGCACGCGCTTGCGCGCATTGAAAAGATGCGTCTTCGAGGTCCCCTCCGGAATATCGAGGTGCTCGGCAATCTCGCGGTGTTTCATGCCTTCGACGTCGTGCAGGACGAGCACCATGCGCTCGCTGTCGCCCAGGCGCGCGATGGCGCGCTCGAGGTCGATGCGCGCTTCGTGTATCGCCGGCGCCCCGGCGGTTTCCGGCGCTTCCACCGTACTCTCACGGGAGCGTCCATACTTGCGAATCCGGTCGCGCACGCGGTTGAGGGCGATGCCGGTGAGCCACGTCGCGAAGCTGGAGTTCCAGTGAAAGCGGCCCAGGCTTTCGAAGGCGTGGATCCAAATCTCCTGCACGACCTCCTCGGCTTCGTCGTCGCCGCGCGCCAGCAGGCGCGCGACCAGCGCGAACACCCGCGGCGTATGGAGGCGATAGAGCGCCCGGAAAGCGAGCTCGTCCTGATGCCGCAGCACGGCATCGACCAGCTCGCGGTCGGTCCGGGAGTCTCGAGACGCGCTCATCTCACGCATTGAGTCGCTCCAACGGTCGAAAAGGTTTGGCCCGAACGGGCGAAATAATGGCACGCAGGCGCGGAGGTTGGCGAGCCCGATCCGGCGCCTACCACGAAGGCACTACCGCGCTTCGGTAACTCTCCCATGTTGCCCACGGATAAGCCCGTCGCGTGCGATCCATCACACCCCATACTCGCGATATTGTTTCCAATAGATAGTGAGTAATGAATACCACGCCGTATTGGATCGATTCTGCGCCGCTGCCCCAATTTTCCCGGCTCAACCGTGACCTCGACTGCGATGTCGTCGTCGTGGGCGGCGG
>JAICFA010000192.1 GCA_025923935.1 Candidatus Krumholzibacteriia bacterium | reverse complement strand
CGGAGCGTGGATCCACAGCTTCGCGTCAGTCTGGATGACCTCGCCAATCAGGCGAGCGTGCTTGCCGGCGGACAACCGCTGGGGTGGGTGATGCTTCCCGAGGGAGTGTTCGGACATGCGTCGCAGACATCCGGAACGCCGTCACCATCCCCGTCGTTCGGGATGAATCCGTGCACCGAGAACGCAGCGGACAACAACACGACTAAGCTGAGCAGCGCGAGCTTTAGCTTTGAGTTCATGACGGCCTCCCTTGCCTGACGAGTGCGCTACTCGTTCGGCAGTACGCTATCGAGGAATTGCTCCAGGGTGAGTTTGTCCGTCGTGCGGGCGGTCGTGTTCGCGCCGTTGGCGGCAGATTTGGAATCGGAATCCGGCGGCATCACCTGTTTCACGAACGGTGTGCCGGTTTGTGGATCGCGCTCGATGAGGAATTTGCCCTGCGAAAAGCCGGCTACTTGATAGGCGCCCGGTGTGGCGGGCTCGAGGAACAAGAGCACTTCCTCGCCCTTCTTCCACTGCAGCGCGCCATGCGCCGTCATGCGCACGTTGCCGACCACACCGCCCGGCTGCACCACCCGGACCGACTGCGCCGCCGAGCCCTTGTGGGTCGCGGCCACGTCGACCAGAGCTTCGGTGAAGATCTTCGAGTGGTCGTCGTTCCAGTACGAGCGAACACTCTGCACTTTGCCGTCGACCACGAGCTGCGACACTTGCGCGAGCTCCTGGGGCGACTTCTGGATGACTTGCGTGGCGAACGAATCCACCGCGAACGTGCCCACCACGAGTGTGGCCGCCAACAAAAGAAACACCATGCGGTTCATGACGAACCCCTCTCGGTTACGAACATTCTCCCCGTGTCGATTGAGAACTACCGAACCAGATGCACTACCAGGGCGCGCGCTCCGTTCCCGTCACCACGAAGGGCGACCAGTAAAACGGATGCGAATACTTGTCGGTCTCGATGAGCGCCAGGCGCGCTTCGTTGAGCGCGCGGCTCGCGGGACGCTTCTTGCCGAGCATACGGTCGTAGAACGCTTTCATGAGCTCGGCGGTCGATTCGTCGGATACGGCCCACAGGCTGGCGACGACGGAGCCGGCGCCGGAAGCGAGGAAGGCGCGGCTCAGTCCCACCACGCCTTCGCCGCGCGACACCTTGCCGCGCGCCGACTCGCACGCCGACATGACGACCAAGCGGCTGCGCAGCGGTGTGGCCAGAATTTCGAGTGTGTGGAAATAGCCGTCGTCATGGTCGTCGGCAGCGAACACGACGCTGGAGCGCTCGGGCTCGTTGGCGTCGACCAGCCCGTGCGTGGCGAGATGGACGACACGCGGCCCGCCGTTCTTGAGCTCGCGCTTGACGGTGCCTTCGGAAGCGTCCTTGCCGGTCAGGACGAGTTTGCGTTCGTCCTTGATGCGCGACGACACGGCCGCGACTTCCTGCGACGCGAACGGAAGCGGCGAAAGCGCACCCTCTTCGCGCACGGCGATGGTGGTGAAATCGGGGTTGCCCACGGCGAGCAGATCGCGACCAAAGTCGGACGAACCACTATTCGATTTGAGCGAGGCGTACACGCTCGCGGACGGCACGTACAGGGTGGTGAGCTTGCGCGTCAAAAACGGTTGCTCGTGCCAGCCCTTGTCCTTGGGCTCTTCGGTGAGCAGAACTTCGAAGGGCAGCTCGAACACCACACCGTCGGGCACGATAATGGCCGACTTGGCTTTGGTGACGCGCGCACCGGCGGGAGCCACCAAGAGTTGGTACACGCCCCGGGCCGAGCTCAGCAGTGCGGCGCGATCCCCGTCGATGCGCGACAAGGCGTCGCGCAGCGGGCGCACCTGGCTCTCGATCTGCTTGCGCGGCGGCAGCTGGACCATGTCGAAACCGTCGCGGTCGATGACCCACAAGAACGACGCCGAGTCACCCAGCGCGTACTCGAGCAGCACGGTTTTTTCCGGCAGGATGCGCGCCACCGCGTCCGGATCGACGACCGTCGAGACGCTCGCCAAACCGCCCATGGCGGAGTGCACGCGTGCGCGGCGCAGCTCCGCGTACTGCCGCTCGATGGTTTCGCGTTGCGACGTGTAATCGGCGCTCGTCGGATCGAGCGAATACAGCTGGTCGAGGAGCTTCTCTTCTTCCGGCGACGATTGCTCCCCCACGGTGGCCTGCAACAAGTCGAGTAGACCGCGTGCTTTGGCTTTCTCCATGGTGGTGAAGGCACGCTTCGCCCAGCGTGCGTCGCGGGTGGAGGCGAAGTTGGACGCGTAGAAGCGCGTCACCTCTTCGTAGTAGTAACGGCGCACGCCCGACAGATAGCCCGTTTGCAGCGCCGCCGCACCGACGTCGGCGCCGCGCGCTTCGATGTCGGCCAGTGCGCGGTCGTAGTAGAAGGCGGCGCTGTCGGCGTTTTCTTTTTCGAAGCTTTGCCCCATGGCAAACTGGACCGCGGTTGCGACGTGCGGCAGCCCGGCTGCGCGGGCGCGCGGTGCGACCGAGCGCAGCTGCTCGCGCGCTTCCTTGGTCTTGCCAAGCGAAGCGTTCGCGGCCGCGATGGCGACCTCGTCCTCCAGGATCGACTTCGCCGCTTGATCCTGCGTGTCCTGCGCCAGCGCCTCTTGCCAGGTCTTGAGCGCTTCGTCGTAGTGGCCCAGTCGCGTGTTCAAATCGCCGCGCAGCACGAGACCTTCGCGATACTCGCGCGCGTCGCCCGCTTTCTCCGCGAGCGCAATGGCTTCGTCGGCCGCTTTGAGTCCGCGGTCGTACGCGCCGATGTCGCGGTAAAACTCGCCGATGTTGCGCTGCGCGAGTGCCGCGTAGGCGGGACTTTCCAGCCCCTTGGCCAGCTCCGCGAATTTCACGTAGTCGTCGCGCGCCTGGTCCATCTCGCCCATGTTCATGTAAGTGGAGCCGCGCGTGGAATGCGTGAGCGCGAGCTCGGTGGGATCGGGGCTGGCTTCTAGGAGCTTCATCGCCTTGTCGAGGTGGACCAGTGCTTCGGCGAATCGACCCTGCAGGCGCAGATTGTCGGCGAGGTTGCGTCGCAGCGACGCTTCCGGACCGGCGAGACCGGCTGCACCGGCAATCTCAATGGCGCGCGTGTATGCCGCCTCGGCGTCCGCGTGACGCCCCATCTCCACGTTGAGCAGCGCCATGCCGCTCAAGATCTCCACCATTTGCTGCGGATTTCCCTGCGCTTCGAGAATCGGCAGCGCCTTTTCGTAGCTATCGCGCGCTTGCACGAAGCGGCCGGTGCGGTTGTAGACGTTTCCGAGATACGTGATCGACGTCGCCAAGCCTCCCAGGTCGCCGGTCTTCTCGCGCAACGCGATGGCTTGCTGGTAGTAGTCGATGGACTTGGCGTACTCGCCGCGCTGCTGGTACGCAGAACCCAGTCCGTTGAGGGTGCGGCCCTCGAGAATGCGATCCTCCACCGCGCGCCGCGCCACCAATGCGGCGTCGTAATCCTTGACGACGTTGTCCCAGTCGGCGATGGCGAAGTGCGTGACCCCCATCGTCCCCCAGTTGACGGCGATGGAGTGCTCGTCGCGAATCTTTTCGTAAAGCGCGCGGGCTTCTTCCAGCCGTGCGACCGCGGTGGGGATGTCGTTCGCCTTGCGCGCCGCCACCGATTCCGCTTCCAGCGCGATGGCTTTCGCCTTGGATGCGCGCTGCGCCGCCGTCCATTTGTCGTAGCGATCGCACAAGCCGCGCGCGACTTTGCTGCCACCGCGAGCTTCGTGCGCGGCCGCGATCTTGCGCGCGAAGGCGACGTTCTCCTTCGCCGCCGCGGCGGTGTCCTTGGATTGCGAAAGCTGGAACGCGACGTCGAGAAGTTGGGCGACGGACGCCCCGACAAGCAGTGAGTTGTCGGCGACGAACGCCTCGAGCCCCGCATCACCCTGTGTGCGCGCAAGCGAATCGGCCATCGTTATGAAATGCGCTACTGGGTCGGTGGAAGGAGCAAGCGTGGCGGATCGACCGGGCACGGCAAGGCCGGTCGACAAAAGCAGAGCCACAACAATGAAGATGCGGGGGCGCATGATTTCCGGCCGCGTTACGAGTTAATCGCCACGACTGGTCTCAACGACGTGAGACGCTCAAACGGATGCCGGTGGCGGTTCGGGGCATCCGGTTGTACTACTCGTAAGACTCGCGAAGGTTGGCTGCGGCACGCGCCGGTGGGACACGCGCGAGCGCCTTCAAAACGCTCTGGTAAGACTTTGCCGTGTCCGTGGATTATATCAGAGGCGAGCTCAGAACTGAAGGATTGTAATGCGGTTAGGCCGATTTTTCAGGGCGTGAAGAGGTGCCCTTCCGATACCACCACGGACGGGCCGCCGACGCGCACCGCGGTGAGTGCCCCGTCGCGGGCGTCGGCTTCCAAGTCGAGCATACTCGGCCGCCCCATCTCGACCCCCTGCTCCACCCGCCAGCGCGTCGTTCCGTCCTTAAGTCGCTCTCTCTTGGCGAGATAACCTGCAAGGCCGCACGCCGCCGAGCCCGTCGCCGGGTCTTCCTCGATGCCCACCGCGCGGGTAAAGGCGCGCGCGTGCAGGTTCGCGTCGCTCGCTTCGACATCAAAGGAGAAGACGTAGATCTGCGGCGCCCAGGCGGCCGCGACGTATTGGTTGTACCACTCCCAGTTCAACCGCGCGCGGCGGACCGCGTCGCGCGACGCTAACGGCACGAACAGAAACGGCATGCCGCACGAGATCGCCATGGGCTCGTCGTGGACGTCGTCGAGAACATCGGAAGGGTCGAGCGAGAGCATGGCCGCGACGATTTCCGACGGCGGCGCGGGCGGACCGAACTCGGGCAGCTTGGCGGCGGTGAGCTGGGTGAACACCGGCTGGTTGTCCGCGGCGCGAATCTCCACCGGAACCGCTCCCACCGCTTCGCCGAAAACGACCTGTGTGCGCTCGGATTTCAGCTCGAGCCGCCCGCACAACCCCAGAACGAACGCCGCACCCAGTGTCGGATGTCCCGCGAACGGAAGCTCGGTCTGCGGAGTGAAGATGCGCAGGCGAAAGGTATGTTCCGGCGACGCGGGCGGCAGCACGAACGAGGTCTCCGACAGATTGAATTCGCGCGCGATGCGCTGCATTTGCTCGTCGGTCAATCCGTTCGCATAGGGAATCACCGCGAGCGGATTTCCGCCGAACGCACGGTTGGTGAAGACATCGACAGTCCAGAACGCGTAACGCATGGGGCCTCCTCCGAGGAGAGCATCATATCATGGGCGCGCCGTCGCTGCGTGTTCCGCAGCGCGGCTATCGACGGACCCTCTCCGCTCATTAGTCCTCGCGCGAAACATTTGGAATCGCGCTGCGGAAATCGCGTCGAAGGTCCGTCGATCGCCGCTTGAGGCCCGCCAGCGCCCCTGCTATTTGATGTAACCAAGGCTTCGCAATTTGTCGAGCAGCTCCTGATCCACGTGAACCGGTTGCGGGCGCGCCGAGGCGGTGGCGAAATGCGCCGTCAGCATGCCGAGCAACTTGAGCGACGTCGAGTCGTCGCGCGCGAAAAGGTTGGTCTGCTCGCGGGGATCACGCGCAAGGTCGTAGAGATAGAAGCCGGGGTGCACGTTGGTTACTTCGATTTCTTCGCTGCGGCCGGATTCGGGGACGAGCGAGATATCAGCATCTTCGACGACGATGAGCTTGTAGTTCCCCGATATCACCGCGCGCTGGCGCCATTGCGGCGGACGGTCGCGCTCCATGAACGCATTACGCGGAGCCGCGTCAGCGGCGAGCATATCGAGCCCCGGCAACCCGGTAGGCGCTTCCACACCCAGCAGATGCAAGATCGTCGGCAGGAAGTCGACCTGCTCCACGAGGCGATCGTCGCTGCGATGCGCGAGCCCGGGT
>JAICFA010000191.1 GCA_025923935.1 Candidatus Krumholzibacteriia bacterium | reverse complement strand
TGGAACCCGCACTTCTCTAGGACGCGGCGTGAGGCGAGATTGTCTTTTGCGACGCGCGCGTAAATAGGGCGCGTCGTGCACGACTTCACCAGGAAGGTTTTGAGCGCGCGCGTGGCGATACCTTGCCCCCAGTAGGCCGTTCCGATCCAATACGTGACTTCGCGTTTGCCAGACTCTTCCCAGCTCCCGATGCTACCCACCACCTGCCCGCCGCACACAATGGTCTTATTAATGATCTCTGGGTCGGCCATGATCTTGTTCCAATGCGACGTGAAAGCTTCACGGTCGGTCGGATCCCTGGCGGTGAAAGCGGCCATGCGGTTCGCGACCGCGTCGAGTTGAAAGGCGAAGAACAGCGGGAGGTCTTCTTCGGTCACATCGCGCAGAAACAGATCTTGCATCGAGCGGCCCCTCGCCTCCTTGCTTACAAACACTTGGGCGCTCTAATGGCGAGCGATTACAAAACGCGGTTAGCCGGTGCATCCGAGTCAGGTTACTTGGCGGTTGGAATCGCGATGCGATTCTGCGTCGCCATGTGAACTTCACGCAGAAAAAACGCCAACCCGACCACCAGGGCCAAGGTCGACGAAGTAAACAGTATGCCGACGACCCACGCGAGGGGCGCCCTGAACATCGCTTCGAAGAAGAGCGTGACGATCACACTGCACAGCATCAGCGCGGCAATCGTGCACGAAGTAATGGCAACACTCGTCAAATGCCGGCGTCTTTCCAACCCTTGCAGCTCGCGCACGATCACACTCCGCTCGAACCGAGCATCGTCCCGCTCGGTGAGCGTGCGAGCGCGGTCGACGATCCGCGAGAGGCGGCCCGCCATCACGTTGAGGAGGCCGGCGATACCGGTGAGTAGAAACACGGGTGCCAACGCGAGTTGAATCGCTCGCGCAACGTCGGTGATGCTATCCGTCGACGGTGGCATCGGGTCACCCTTTCCTCCGCACCGCCACGGCGTTCATAGTAAGCAGCGCGCCTGGCTTCGGAAGTGCGGCTACCCCTATTACGGTGCGCGCTGGGTAGGGCTCGGAGAAGAACTCCGCGTAGGCGCGATTCATCTCCGAGAAGTCCGCCACCTTTAGAAGATTGACTTGGACATGGACGATGTCGTCGAATGTCGAGCCGGCGGCACCGAGGATCGCTTGAATGTTCTTGAGCACCTGTCGTGTTTGAGCGTACGCATCCGCTCCCGCGAGTGCGCCAGTAGTGGGATCGACACCGGCCGTACCCGAGATGAAGACTTGACCTTCACTAATAACGGCGTGACTGTACGGGCCGATAGGTTCGTAGAGATTCACTTCAACGCGCGACCGTGGCATTTCTGCTACCTAATCCGCTCATACCGCATCGCCACCGCCCCCGAGCCGTACTCCAGCCGACTCACCAGCTTCAAATCGACACGCCGCGATAGTCCCGCGAACAATGTCGGCCCATGGCCTGCGATCCGGGGATGCACCACGAACTCGTACTCATCGATAAGGCCCAGCTCCGTCAACGCCTGCGCGAGTTGAACACCTCCCACACCCAGTCCCCTGCCCGGCTCCCGCTTAAGCTTCCGAACGGCCTCCCCCAGATCCCCGCGCACGAGCTCCGCGTTCCAATCGACCCGATCCAAGGTGCTCGACACGACGTACTTCTACGCCGCGTTGATCGTTCGGGCGAAGGGTTCCATCCACGGTTCCATCCAATCGGGCCTCGTTCCCGTTTGCGCCGGCGACCGAAACGCTGCCTCCATCATTTCGTAGGTCACACGGCCAAAGATGAGGGCATCCGCCTGCGCGATGCTCTCGGCCGCGTGACGATGGAGTTCTTCGTCCGCGATCCCTTCAGTATGGTCGTAACACCCGTCTAATGTGACGTTGATGGAAAATCGAAGGGGACGCATTAGTTCTCCTGAAGCGAGGCTAACTACTATCGATCTTCGGCCGCGCGGTGAGTCGCAGGTAGCTCACCTGTGCTACCGCTACTCTTACACCCGCCGCGTCGAAAAGGTCGACGGCCAACGGACAGAGCGTGCGGCCCAGCTTGATGACGCGAGCTTCGGCGGTAAGATCGCTTCGACACGGGGCCAGGAAGCGAATGTTCATGTCGGTCGTGGTGATCGGCTCGTCCGGCCCGGTCATTGTCATGACCGCAAAGCATGCGACGCTGTCCGCCACCGTCATGAGCAACCCACCGTGAAACGACTCGAACACGCCGTCGAACTTGCGATCGTACGGCACCGTTGCGCGGCAGAACCCTTCGTCGAGCTCATCGACCCGCATTTGCAACGTAGCAAAGATGGGGATTCGCTTCACTCGCTCGATAATGGCCACGCCGCGCGGACTATTCAACATGGGCTGTTCTTTGCCTTTCACCTGCGATAACTCGTTTCACCTTCTAAGGCGAACCACCTAGGTGGCGCCATTGCTCGAGGATCCGGCCGATCTGATGAAACGGTTCGGAATCCACCCGAGTGATGCCGGCGAACGGTTCCTGGAGCGCGAATATTGAAAGCAGCATACCGCCGATCATGACTGCGAGACCCGCCGTCATGATCGACTGCGCGCGCGCGTTACGCGTACCGAACAGGAAGCTGAACCCAATCGTGATCACGCCGCCGCCAATCAGTACCCCCCACATGACGGCGGGCACGCCTGACTCCATGCTGAGCAGCCTGTCGCGCCGCGAGTCGGCGAGTGCATTCAGCCGGTGTAACGACTCCGCGTACCACAGACGCTGGTGATCGTCCGGCGGCACGAACTGGTGGTAGGTTCGCCAAAGTTCGTTGTACTCGGCCCAGGCCTCGTCGCTCGATTGGCCCTCGGCCATCGCCGGCCACTCTTTCTCAATCACCAGCCGTGCATAATTCCGCACATGGAGCTCCACCGCGTCGCGAACCTCAGCCGGAAAGCCCCGAGAGTTGCGATACAAGTCCGCGAGCGCATCCGCTTCGCGCTCGACATTGTCCTCCGCACTCCGGAACTGCTCCCAGACAATGATTGCTGTGAAGCCCAGCAACACCGCATAAACCACACCAACGACCGCGTAAATGAAGCCGGCGACGTCGTTGTGTCGCGCGAGCACGTCCGTACCCACCGTTCGGCGGACGTACAGGGCACCGCACACGGCAACCGCGGGCAAGGCCACCACGAAAAGAAATATCCAGAACACCGTCTCGAGGCTGGTCATGGAATGTTCAACTACGGCAAGAACCTCTCCGGATGCTTCAGCTTCTCGGGGAGATATGTGTCGATCACGTAATTCAACCCGTGCTTCGCGAGTGCCTGCTGCTCGGCACGGACACCCATGCCGACCAGTTGATTGATGGCGTCCTGCCAGGCCTTGTGATGCAGGAAGAAGGGATCGGTCTTGAGCGCGTCCTTCGCGCGCTTGATGTCGACGTCCTTCAATGGATGCGTCGGCAGCTTGTACTGCACGATGTCCTGCGGCGTGATGCCGAGGAAGCGAGCTTCGGGAACGCAGAAGAATTCATTCAAATGCGCAGCATTGCCGCTGCCCACTTTGAGGGTGCGATAGATGTTGGAGATTCCGTAGGGGTCGCCGTCGACGAAGACGTACACGGGAATCTTTTTCTCGTCCGACAAGCGGCGGATGAAGCGGCGGCACGCGCGCGTCGGCACACCGCCCATCGATACCAGGATGCAGTTCGCGGTCTTCCAGTAGTTGTGCTTCACGAGGCGTTGGAACATGCCGGCGGTCTCGATGACGAGAATGAACTTGGCGTCGGTCTCGAACTGGAGGTCCTCGACAGAAACGGGAATGGAGTACGCGCCGCTGCCGAACTTGGTGCAGTCGATGCGCAGCGGCTTGCCGGTGTCACGGTCTTTGTCAATAATGAAGAGCTTGCCCGCGATCTCGCCGCCCTTCTCCTCGGGAATGAACCCGAGCTGCTCGCGATTCAGGCCGAATAGCGCCTCCACGTCGTCCATCACGGTATCGCTCTCGGGCTGCTCGTCGAAGCGGGCATCGTCCCAGTTCTTCGAGACGTAGTACGCCTCTCGCTTGGTAGCAATGTCGTCGGTGTCGACGAGCTGCTTGGAGAGCGCCATCATGCGCAACGTTTGGGCGAAGGTCTTCACCGTGTTCACGGTGAGGGTGCGCTCCTTCATCTTCCCCTTCATCTCGAGGAAGCCGACCTTGGGCTGGTAACGCACGTTGGTGAGCGCGCGCAGCGGAAACTTCATCGACGGTTTCTTGCGGTCGAGGATCGACGTCTTCACTCGGGATGCTTCGCCCTTTATCTTTTTGGCGACATCGGTGGCGGCCATGAATTTCCTGCCTTACTTGCGCCGCGCAAGACGGTTTACGGGTCCGCGCAGCAAGAGATAGGGAATGAAGCACAGCACCGCCGCGAGAATGAGCGCGCTGATGACGTGCACGTGCCGATCGATAATGAATTGATAGATGAGGTCCATCACGGTGGCCATGGTGAACACCTTGGCGACGTCTTTGAACCCACTCTTGAGCATGGTGCCGCGCTGTTCGGGATGTGTGAACAGGCCCCAGACGAAGGCGGGGCGGCCGGCGCGCGCGTCGGCGAGGCCGGCACGGATCGCGAAGATGGCGGCAATTAGCGGCTGGATGACGAGGCGGAACTTCATGGGGCCGTGGAGCCGCGCCACGATTTCATCGTATATCCGTGCCAGAAAGTCTTCCATGTCCGCAGACTAGGTCCGCGGCACCAATCCCGCAACGCCTTTTTGCCGCCAAGAAAACCAGTGACAGGCTCCCCGGGGGCTCGCGTAGGATTCCGGCGTTCGCGCACACCGCCACGAGCCTATAAGGAGAACCGTCGATGACTCCGATTCACGTGTTGCTCGCCGCCCTTTCGGCCACCGCGGTCGCTTTCGTCGCGGGCTGGGCGCGGCTGGTTCGCTCGACGCGCACAGATCCATCGACGCACGCAACGCCGGCGGGCCAGGCCGGCAATCCCGGTTGGGTGCACCTCACGATCGGCGGGGTTACGAATTTCTTCGACACGCTGGGCATCGGATCGTTCGCCACCACGACGACGGTATACCGACTGCGCAAGCTGGTGTCGGACGAATTGATTCCGGGCACGCTGAACGTCGGCCACACGCTGCCGACGATTGCGCAGGCGCTGATCTACACCACCATTATCGAAGTCGACATGCTGACGTTGATCCTGATGATCATCGCGGCGGTGCTGGGTGCGTGGCTCGGTGCAGGAATCGTGTGCCGCTGGTCGAAGCGGAAGGTGCAGATCGGCATGGGATGCGCGCTGCTCGCGGCCGCCACGTTGATGTTAATGACGCAGCTGGGGCTGTTCCCCGCCGGCGGCGACACACTGGGTGTGCGCGACACGAAACTCGCAATCGGGCTCATTGGAAACTTCGTGCTGGGCGCACTGATGACCTTGGGCATCGGCCTGTACGCACCCTGCATGATCCTCATCAGCCTGCTCGGCATGAATCCGCGCGCCGCGTTTCCCATCATGATGAGCTCGTGCGCGTTCTTGATGCCCGTCGGCGGACTGCGCTTCGTGCGCGAGCGCAAGTACAGCTTGCGCGCATCGCTCGGATTGGCGCTGGGCGGCATCCCGGGGGTCCTGCTGGCCGCTTACATCGTGAAGTCGCTGCCGCTGTCGGTGGTGCGCTGGCTGGTGATCGTGGTGGTGGTGTACGCGGCGGTCGGCTTGATCTACGCGGGACTGAAGCACCGCGATTCGGCGCCGGGCATCGCGGACAAGCGCATCAGCTAGCCCCGCCTCCTCGGCGCGGCTTTCGGCGGGTCGCGGTGCGCGGCGAGTTGCTTGTGAAAAAGCTGCTTGCCGTCGCTTAGAAGGAGGACTTCACCCAGAGGTGTGAATGCTGTTTACACCAAGCGTGGACTCACGAAACAAGAACGCCCTGG
>JAICFA010000190.1 GCA_025923935.1 Candidatus Krumholzibacteriia bacterium | reverse complement strand
GTTGTTCCCGATCGGTTCGAGCAACAACACGCAGTAACGAATGACCAGCGGGGAGCGCGTGTGCGTACTGGCTGCGGTCGCTTTGGCGGCCGCAGCCGGCGCGCATGCGGGCCCCGTCTGGACCGTCGGGCTCAAGGGCGGCCCGTGCATGGCGACCCTGGGCGGCGACGACGCGGGCGACGCCTCCACCCGCACCTCGTTCGGCGGGGGACTATTCGCCCAGGGGGAGTTTTCCGAGAACGTCGCACTTCGCTTTGAAGGGCTTTTCCTCCACAAGGGCGCCGATTTCGACACCGGCGGCCAAGACGAAGAGCTCTCCCTCGACTACTTCGAGCTTCCCGTGCTGTTCGTCTACCAGTACCCGGTCTCGCTCGAAACCACCCTCAGCGCCTTTGCCGGCCCGACCATCGCCGTCAACATGGGCGCGGAGTACGAGAGCCGCTTCGGAAACTCGACCGTTACCGATGACGTGGACGACGAATTCTCCGACCTCGACCTGGGCCTGGCCATCGGGGCGGGGGCGAGCTTCGCCGTCCGCACCGTGGTGATCGGCTTCGATGCCCGCTTCGACCTGGGGCTCACGGGTGTGGGTGAGGATGACGTCCCCGGGGCGCAATTAGAGGTCAAGAACCGGGCTTGGCTCATCCTGGCCAGCCTTGGCTTTCCGCTCTCTCGTTAGCCGCGATCGGGTGCTGGAAAACCTGCATCCACCGAAGATCGTCTGAAACCCGGCCCCGGCAATCGCGTATTATCGGCTGTCCTTTCCTTACTACTGGGACGGCCCGGTCATCCCCACGTATCCCGGTCCGGCGGGTGGCTTCCACAGACTCAAAGTAGGTCCGAGTATGAGATCGACCCCACGGTTTCGTCGCACATGGGTTGCACCCCTTCTGGCCATCGGCTTGGCCGCGGCATTGGGCGCGTGCGGCAAGGACGGCGCTACCGGACAGGCGCAAGGCGCCCCGGGTGGGGCACCCGGCGGTACTCCCGCCGCTCCCAAACAGCCCCCGGTTCCGGTGGCGGTGGCCTCGGCGGCGACCGGCACCATCGCCAGCTATTACACGGCGACCGCGACGTTGGCCGCCGACAAGGAAGCGGAGATTCTCGCCCGAGTCTCGGGCGTGGTCGAAAAGCTCCTGTGCGAAGAGGGCGACGTGGTCGCCGAGGGGGCGCCCCTGCTCCTCATCGACAACGACGAGTACGCCTTCCGCGTCGAGCAGGCGGAAGCCGCCCACAAAGATCTCGAAGCCCGCATGGCGCGCATGCAGAAGATGCGCGAGCAGGACATGGTTTCGGCCGAGGAGTACGACAAGGCGGTCAACGACCTCGCCTCCACCAAGGCCGCCGAAGGCATGGCGCGTCTGAACCTTTCCTATACCCGCGTCACCGCACCCTTTGCCGGCCGCGTCGTGACCCGCGACGTCGACCCCGGCCAGACCGTCAACGTGGGAACACAGCTCTTCGTGTTGTCGGACTTCCGCCCGTTGCTCGCGCGCGTGCACGTCCCCTCGAAGGAATTCAACAAGCTCAAACCCGACCAGCCGGTCAACCTGGTGCTCAAGAGCAGCGGCATCAAGTTGCGCGGCCGCATTCGCCTGGTGAGCCCCACCATCGATCCGTCCAGCGGCACCATCAAGGTGACGGTCGAGATCAACGAGTATCCCGACGGCGTTCGCGCCGGCGACTTCGCGGAAGTGAGCATCGTCACCGAGCGGCGCAACAACTCCACACTGGTGCCCAAGATCGCGGTCGTCAATGACCGCGGCGAGCAGATCGTCTACGTCGCCCAGGCCGACACCACCGCCGAGCGGCGCGTGGTCGAGCTGGGCTTCCAAGACGACGCCAACGCCGAAATCTTGAGCGGTGTTACCGTCGGCGACCGCGTGGTCGTCAAAGGACAGCGCTCGTTGAAGCACGGCGCCGCCATCAAGATTCTGGATGGAGACGGCGCGGCCCAAGCGGCCGGCGACACCGCGGCCGGCGTGGGCGACTCGTAGGCCGCGAATGCGCGATTTCATCGCACTGTCGGTTCGTCGTCGCGTCACGGTCATCATGACGGCACTCGCCGTCACCGCGTTCGGCATCGTCGGATTCAATCGCCTGCCGCTCGAGCTCTTTCCCGACATTTCCTATCCCTCCATCACCATTCAAACCGACTTCCCGGACACCGCACCGCAGGAAGTCGAAAACCTCGTCACGCGCCCCGTCGAAGAAGCGGTGGGTGTGCTGCGCGGGTTGAAGTCGATCCATTCCGTCTCACGTCCCGGTGTCTCGGAAGTGACGCTCGAGTTCGACTGGGACTCGGACATGGATCTGTTGTCGATGGAGGTGCGCGAAAAACTTGACCGGTTGGTGCTGCCGACGGAAGCGGAAGAGCCCATCGTGCTGCGCTTCGATCCGTCACTCGATCCCATCATGCGCATCGCGCTGTCGGGACCGGGTGAGCTGAACGATCTGCGCAACCTGGCCGACCGCAAGATCAAGCTCGACCTCGAAACCGTCAAGGGTGTGGCGTCGGCGCAGGTGAAGGGCGGCTTGGAGGACGAGATTCACATCGACATCGACCAGGAGCGTTTGGCCGCACTCGGTATTCCGCTCGCCGATGTGCGCAACGTGGTCGGCGTTTCCAACGTCAATCTGCCGGGCGGCTCGTTGCGCGGGGCCGACATGCAGTTCTTGATCCGCACGCTCAACGAGTTCGACACCGTCGACGAGATCGGCGAGGTCATCGTCGCGGAGCGCGACGGCGCCGCGGTGCGGCTGCGCGACATCGCCACCGTGCGCATGGGCACCAAAGAGCGTGAAGAGATCACGCGCGTCGACGGCAAGGAGTGCATCGAGATCGCCGCTTTCAAAGAAGGGGACGCCAACACGGTGACGGTCGCGCGCCTCTTGCGCGAGCGCATCGATCAATGGAACGAAAAGCTCCCCGAAGGTGCCACGCTCACCTTGCTCTTCGACCAGTCGCACTTCATCGAGCAGTCCATCGACGAGGTGAGCAGCTCGGCGGTCATCGGCGGAATTCTCTCCATCATCGTCTTGTTCCTGTTCCTGCGCGAGATGCGCAGCACCATCATCATTGCGCTGACCATCCCGCTGGCGGTGGTGGCGACCTTCCTCTTCATGTACCAGTTCAACATCTCGCTCAACGTGATGTCGCTGGGCGGGCTGTCGCTCTCCATCGGCATGATGCTCGACAACTCCATCGTGGTGCTGGAATCCATCTATCGCAAGCGCAAGCTGGGTGTGCCGCTGGCGCGCGCCGCCGTCGACGGCACCGACGAAGTGGCGGCCGCCGTGGCCGCGTCCACGCTGACCAGCGTCGCGGTGTTCCTGCCCATCGTGTTCGTGGAAGGCATCGCGGGGCAGCTCTTCCGCGACCAAGCGGTAACCGTCAGCATCGGCCAGTTTGCCGCGCTGGCGGTGGGTCTCACCGCCATTCCCATGCTCTCGGCGTTGGGCGCGCGCGTGCGCAAGATCGACGTGGCCGGTGTCAGCACCGACACCATGGACATCGACGACGAAGAGGTGACGTCCACCTTGTCGCTGGGACGCTTCTCGCGCGCCTACGACCGTTTCGTCCGCGCCGCCGTGGTGCGCAAGAAGACCACGGTCGGGGTGGCGGTGCTGCTGTTTGCGATCTCCGTCGCGTGCATTCCGCTGTTGGGGCGCGAGCTCATTCCGCAGCTCACCGAGGGCGAGTTCTTTTTCGAAGTGAGCTTGCCGCAGGGAGCATCCTTGGCCGCCACCGACCGCGTCATGCAGGAGCTGGAAGACGCGGCGGCAGAAGATGCCCGCATCGAAAAGAGCTACTCGCGTGTCGGCAGCCGTTTGGTGGCCGGAGGAGTGTCGCTCAATACCGTCGGCGAGCATTTCGGGCAGATCAACGTGGTGCTCAAGAACAAGACCGACGACCGCGTGGAAGCGGCCGCGGTACAAGCGCTGCGCGAGCGCTTCGGTTCCATTCCAGATGTCACCGCGCAGTTCGGGCGGCCGTCCTATTTCAGCGTGAAGACGCCCATCGAAGTGGTGCTGTACGGCGAAGACCTGGACGAGCTGCGCGATTACTCGCTCGACTTGACGCGCGAAATGGGGGCGATTCCGGGCTTGGTCGACGTCCGCTCGTCGTTGGAGGCGGGTAACCCCGAGCTGCACGTCGTGTTCGACCGCAACCAGCTGGCGGCGCTGAACCTCGATCTCGGCACAATGTCGTCGACGTTGCAAAATCGCGTGCAAGGCGCCGTTCCAACCCGTTTCAAGGAATCCGACCGTCAAATCGACGTGCGCGTGCGCAACCAGGAGTCGGACCGCGAGTCGATCGAGGACGTGCGCAATTTGGTGCTGCCCGGCCCCAACGGCACGCCCATTCGCTTGGTGTCCATCGCCGACGTGCGCGTCGACGAAGGCCCGGCGGAGATTCACCGCTTGCAGCAGCAGCGTGCCGCGGTGGTCAGTGCCAACCTGCGCGGCCGTAGCCTGGGCTCCGCGGTGGGCGACATCCGCGCCGAGCTGGCGCAGAATCCTCCGCCGTCGGGCATTACCGCCGAGCTGGCTGGGCAAAACGCGGAAATGGCGGTGTCCTTCCGCAGCCTGCGTTTCGCCATGCTGCTCGCGATCTTCTTGGTATACCTGGTCATGGCGGCCACCTTCGAGTCGTTCATCCATCCCTTCATCGTCTTGTTCGCGGTACCGCTCGCCGTCATCGGCGTGGTCGTGGGCCTGTTCGTGACCGGCACCGATATCTCCGTCATGGTGCTGATCGGCGTGATCCTCCTAGTGGGTGTGGTAGTCAATAACGCCATCGTCTTGATCGACGCGGTCAACCGCTTGCGCCGCGCCGGCCTCGAAAAGACCGACGCGGTCATTCGCGCCGGCCACATTCGCCTGCGTCCCATCCTCATGACGACGTTGACCTCCGTGCTCGGCTTGTTGCCGATGGCGATCTCGTGGGGCGAGGGTGCCGAACTGCGCGCCCCGCTCGCTATCACGGTGTTGTTCGGTCTCTCGGTGTGCACGTTGCTCACCTTGATCGTGATTCCCGCGATCTACGTGTGGGTTCCTTCGCGCGTGACGGTGGAAGCGCCCGTCCCGCCTGCAGTCGCCAAATCCTAGGCAGGTGTGACATGACTCTCCCGGAACTGGCCATCAAACGACACGTCGCGATGCTCATGCTGTTGGTGAGCCTCATCGTCTTGGGCGCGGTCGCGGTGTTTCGCCTCCCGTTGGCCTTCATGCCCGACGTTGAAAACCCGATGATCTTCGTTCAACTCCCGTACCCGAACGCCTCGCCCGCGCAAGTGGAGCGCTTGGTGGTGCGTCCGGTCGAAGAAGCGGTGGGCTCGGTCAGCGGGCTCAAGAACATGTGGTCGCACATCAACGACAACGGCGGCACCGTCGGCCTGGAGTTCGACTGGTCGCAGAACATGAAGGTGGCGCGCACCGAAGTGTGGGAGAAGATCGACCGCATTCGCCGCGATCTGCCCGACGACATCGGCGACATCATGGTGTCGAACAACTGGGACGCGCGCGAGTCGGACATGCCCATCATCGAGGGGCGTTTATCGTCGAAGCGGGATCTCTCGGAGAGTTATGACCTGCTCGAGCGCCGCATCGTCAAGCCGCTCGAGCGCATCCCCGGGGTCGCGCGCGTGCGCCTCGACGGTGTCAATCCGCGCGAAGTGCGCATCAACCTCGACGTCGCCAAGATCGAGGGCCACGGCGTCGACGTGCGCGACGTCATTCAGAAACTACGCACCAGCAACTTCGACCAGTCGTTGGGCAAAGTCACCGAAGGCGATTCGCGCTGGTCGCTGCGCATGGTGGGGACCTTCGACGACGTGGAAGCCATCAAGGCCTTTCCCATCCGCCAGGACGGCTTGCGCCTGGGCGACATCGCCGACGTGCGCTACGAAGAGCCGCCG
>JAICFA010000189.1 GCA_025923935.1 Candidatus Krumholzibacteriia bacterium | reverse complement strand
CGCCGGCGTGCGCAGCGGCGGCGAGACCATGGGGTCCGACGTCTCGAGCGTCCACGAGTAGGACACTCCGGGTGTGAGCGCGGGCGCATCGGCGGGATAGGCGAGCGTGGTCACACCGGTCACGGTGTTCTTCCAAATCGTGCCTTTGCCGTCGTACACCGCGAGCTCGAGCTCGAGGCTGGGATCTTCCGCGGTCCAGGTGAACGTGGGACGCGCGTCGCGCACTTTGGTCTGACAGGGCGACGTCGCGACGAGATCGTTCGACTTGTCGCCCGAACGCAATCCGCTAATCGATGACGTGCCTTCCGTGCTCTTGAGCTTGAGGAAGTTTTGCACGACTTCGAAATTCTGTTCCTTCTGCTTGGGCGCGGTCTGGCCCTTGATGCGCATGCTGCTGTTCGCACCCACCGACACCCAGTTGCCGGAAGAGAACATGATTTCCGCTTCCGCGCCGGCGCCGGTTTTCACTTCGTCGCCTTCGGTGAGTGAGGCGCCGAAGGAAGCCGGCGTCGACGCACCGCCCGCACGCACGATAGTGACGGCCCCTTTGCAGGACGTCAGCACGGCGGTCGGCGCATCCGAATCGGTGTTGGGCGACGCCGTCGACACATCGGTCAACAGGCGTTCCGGCCCCATTGCCACCACGAGTCCAAGCACCAGTATCGGGATTAAGCGTCTCATGATCCGAGCTCCTGATGTAACTCTATTTACCATAATGCCTTATTGCTCCTTGTAGGGCGTCCTCTGGCGGACCGCCGCACCCCTACTACACCGCATCAGGGCCGAAGTTGGCGCCTGCGCGCCCCGGGACCAGGTTTGATAGACTGGCATTCTAACGCATCCTGGGAGCGCCGCGTGGTACCCAGTTGCGATGGAAACGCTGGGCTGTCCGCTGAAGGTGAAGGGGCTTACGGATATCGACGGCTCGCGTGCGTACGTTTGAGCTCGATAGAGCCAACGACCATCGAAGAGGAACTGCTGGACGACATGGCCCACGGATCGACGCTCTGTCCCTACCTCCACGTTCCGCTGCAACGCGGCAAGAATCTACACAATCAAGTTATCGGCGTGAGCATCAGTGGCAACTCTCCCACGCGCTCACATCACACTCACAGGCGAAGCCTTACCAAAGGAGGGGACATGAAGAAGACGGGAATTTGGATCGATCACCGACGCGCGGTCATCGTGACGATCGACAACGGCAACGAGACCATGCAAGTCGTGGAAGGCGATATGGATCGCCAGCACAAAGCGGCCGGCCGCCGGGGAACTCCCACACCGTACGGACCCCAGGTCCCGGTCAACGAACACCGTTTTGAAAACAACTTCAAGCGGCACGTCATGAGTTTCTACAAGGCCGTGATCAAGGCGATCGGGAAGACGGATCAGTTGTTCGTCATGGGACCCGCGCAGGCCAAACACGAATTCGCGGGCGAGGTTGAGAAAGTGGCCGATCTGCGGAATGTGCCGCTCAAGGTCGAGACCGCGGACTCCATGACCGATCCGCAGGTGGCGGCCAAGGTACGCGCGACGGAGTTCTAGAACCTTTTCGACGGGTTTTTCGTATGGAGGAGGACCCCATACGAGGCGCGGACCCGCGCCGTTTTATCCGAGAGGAGCTGCAATGAAACCCGTGTTTGCCCGCCTGGGCCTATCGGTACTCCTATTGGCGGTCGTGGCCTCTTCCGCCTTCGCAGTCACCCGCGAAGAACGCGACAAGTTGGAGGCGGAAGTGCGCGCGGCGGAGACCGCGTTTGCGAAGACCATGGCCGACCGCGACATCAAAGCCTTTGCGACCTATCTCGCGGACGACGCCGTGTTCTTCGGACGCGAGCGCATCACCCGCGGCAAGCAACTCACCGTGGAAGCGTGGGAAAATTTGTTTCAAGGGCCCAACGCGCCGTTCTCGTGGAAGCCGGAGGAGGTTTACGTGCTGGATTCGGGCGACCTCGCCCATTCCTCGGGGCCGGTCTATACCCCCGATGGTAAGCAGTTCGGCACGTTCAACTCGATTTGGCGCCGCGATAAAAGCGGCACGTGGAAGGTCGTCTTCGACAAGGGCTGCGAGACCTGCCCACCGCAGAAAGCGCAGAACTAACGCGTGGGGACGCGCTCGCCCGACGCGGGCGCGTCCTCCAATACTTTTCGCTTTCCCCATCGTCCGGATAGATAACCCATCACCACACCGGCACCCACCACCATGTTGATGATCAGCGTGAAGAAGCGCCACAGGATCACGTAGATGGCCTGATAGCTCTGCGGAATGATGGAGCCCATGACGGCGATGGTCGACACTTCCGCCAACCCCGCCGACCCCGGCGTGGGCGAAAAATAAAATACGAGGAGCGGAATCACCTGCAGCATGAGGGTGTTGACCAACGGTGCGTCGATTCCGAGACCGCGCAGCACCACCCAGCCGATCAGAAACTTGTTCACGTAGATGAGACCGGTGAGCAGTACGCCCACCAAGAAGATCAACTTGCCACGCACGAGAAAGTTCGTCATCAAGTCGTGGTAGTGATCGACGGCGGCGAAAACCTTCTCGATCACGTGCCGGCGCTCCAGTAGGCCGCGCATCTTCGGGATGCGCATCAAAAGCCAGCGCGTGGCACGCTTGAAACGCTCGGGGTGCGTCAGCGTCAACAGGATGGCAATCAATATCGCCACATAGACCGCGAAGGAGATCAGTGCCAGCGTGTGCAGCTGGGGTGACAACAGCCCCGGGCGTACCAGCATGACGGACGCACCCACCAACAGCACGATCACGGTGGTAATGAAACCGCCCACGAAGCACGCCACCGTCGCCCCCAGCGCGGTCATGCCTTCCAAATACATCACGTAGACTTGTGCGGCCGCGCCGCCGGTCTGCGATGGCGTCACACCAGCCAAGAAGATGTGCACGACGCACCCGCGCCACGCCGCGCCGAAGGTGAGGGGTGGATAAATGTGGCGCGCGAACAAGAGAATGCGTGTTCCCGCGATGAGCCAGTCGACCACCACCAGGCCCAGCGCAATGAAGAAGTAGCGCATGTCGAACTCGCCCAAGTGGTGGAGCGATTCCGAAATCGACGAGCGCTGGAACAGCACGAAGAACGCCACCAAGCTGAACGCGACGAACAGCCGGGCGCCGGTCTTGATCCTGCTGACCGGTATGGAGAGAATGGTAGCGGGCATGGCTGGTTTGGTTGCGCCAGGCAGTGTACACTATCCGGCGCACCGAATTGAGAGGAGCCAGCCATGATGACGTCCGTGAAGCTGTCTTCCATCGGCCAGATTGCCGTGACCGTCCGCGACCTCGAGCGCGCGAAGACCTTCTATCGCGACACCCTCGGCGTCCCGTTCTTGTTCGAAGCCCCCGGCATGTTGTTCTTCCAGGCCGGCGACGTGCGGCTGATGCTCGGCCTGCCCGAAAATGAGCGCCAGCAGTTCGCGAGTGTGCTCTACTTCCGCGTCGACGACATCAACGGCGCCTACCACGAGCTCAAGGGCAAAGGGGTCCCGTTCACCCACGAGCCGCGCCTCATCCACCGCGGGCCCAGCAGCGACTTGTGGCTCGCCTTCTTCACCGACCCCGACGGCAATACCATGGCGTTGATGGGCGAGGTGGCCCGCCGCGATTGACACACGATTGACGGCGCCGCCGCCTTCCGCTAGCGTTCGCGCTCGCTGAATTCTTAGTCAGACTCTGGGCACGGGGAGCACGGAGGTATCACCATGAAGGTTGCTATGCGCACGGCCGCGCTCGCGGTCGCGCTGGGTTTCGCCCTCACCGGATGTTCCAAGGAGAACACCGCAGAGGATCAAGCCGCCGAGCAGAATCAAGCCGTCGATCAGACGCAAGACGCGGGAGCGACGCAAGTCGCCGCCGCGAACCCGGTCGAGCGCGGCAAGTACATAGTCGACACCATCGGCTGTGACGACTGCCACTCGCCGAAGAACTTCACCCCCGAAGGCATTCCCATCCCCGACATGACGAAGCGGCTGTCGGGTCATCCGGGTGGTCAGATGCCGCCGTTCGACAAGAACGTCCTCAAGCCCGGCAACTGGTACGCGATGGCGCCCGACCTGACGGCGTTCGCCGGACCGTGGGGTGTCAGCTATGCAGCGAACCTCACGCCCGACGACCAGACCGGCATCGGCTTGTGGACCGAGGACGTCTTCGTGGCGGCGATACGGAACGGCAAGCACATGGGCGCGGGTCGTCCCATTCTTCCGCCGATGCCGTATTACTACTACAAGAACCTGACGGACGACGATCTCAAGGCCGTGTTTGCCTACTTGAAATCGCTTCCGGCGATCAGCAACGCAGTGCCCGCACCGGTGGGACCGGCAGAAGCGGTGAACATGTAGCGCGGGCATTACGCGCGTACATGTGAACACGGTAACGCGCCGGGGTGCCGTCATGCCGCGATACTCCATTGGGGCTGAATTACATGCCTCGAAAGGAGACCACCATGACTGCAAGACACGCGCACGCCCTGAGGTTGAGGGATCAACGGATGGCAGATCCGCGCGACCCCTCGAAGGGCAAAGATTTTCCCGGTACCCCGCGGCCTGGTGATCCGAACGATCCGACGCGCCGCAATCCCGAGGATCCACATCCTCGCGATCCGTCGCGCGGAACGCCGATGAACGACCCGGATACCAACGATCCGGCGCGGCGCGAATTTCCGGATCCCAATCCGACGCGCGATCCCAATCAGCCGGAGCGCGGAGCTCCGAAAACCACGACGAGCAGGCGCAGCGGTAGCAGCCGCAGCCGTTAGCCGGACCCTTTTCGCCACCCCGGCGATCTGCTATAGTCGGCCTCGGCTACGCGCCAACCGGCGCCATTCTACGGAAGCAACGGCGGTATGGATGACATACCGCCGTCGCGCTATATGGGCCAATGCCGAATCTCCGCGTCTACCTCGAGACTTACGGCTGTCAGATGAACGTCTATGACAGCGAGCTGGTGAAGTCGATCCTCACCCAGCGCGGCCACGCCTTGGTCGACCGCTTCGACGCGGCCGACGTGGTCCTCATCAACACCTGCGCCATCCGCGAAAAGGCCCACCAGAAGATCTATGTGCGCCTCCAGCAGCTCAAGCGCGAGCGCGCACTGCGCCGCGACGACCTCACCATCGGCATCCTCGGCTGTATGGCGCAGAACCTGAAGCAGGACCTGCTCGACGGCCACGACGAGGTCGACTTCGTCGCGGGTCCCGATTCGTACCGGCACCTGCCCGAGCTGATCGAGGCGTCGCGCGGAGAGCAACCCACCATGAGCGGCTCTGCTAGGACAGCGTTGGACCATGCCGCGCTCAAGCTTTCGACCACCGAGACCTACACCGGCGTCGACCCGGTACGCAGCGGCGGCATCAACGCCTGGATCGCCGTCATGCGCGGGTGCGACAACATGTGCACGTTTTGCGTGGTGCCGTACACGCGCGGGCGCGAGCGCAGCCGCGACCCCGAAGGTGTGGTAGAAGAAGTCCGCGCGCTGGTGCGTAACGGCTACAAGCAGGTGACTCTGCTGGGCCAGAACGTCAACTCGTACCGCTTCGGCGAGACGCGCTTTGCCGATTTGGTGCTGCGCGTGGCCGACGTCCCCGGCATCGAGCGCGTGCGCTTCACCTCCCCGCACCCGAAAGACTTTCCGGCAGCACTCATTCGCGCCATCGCCGAGCACCCGAAATTGTGCAAGCACATCCACCTGCCGCTGCAGGCGGGCAACGACCGCGTGCTCGAGCTGATGCGCCGCACCTACACCAACGCCGAGTTCCGCGCGCTGGTGGACGAGATGCGCGGAACCATCATGAATCTCGCATTAACGGCCGATGTGATCGTCGGCTTCCCCACAGAAACCGCCGGCGAGTTCGAGGATACTATGCGTCTGATGCAGGACGTGCGCTTCGACGCCGCGTTCACCTTCAAGTACTCGGAGCGCAAGGGTACGTACGCGCAGCGCAAGCTCCCCGACGACGTGACCGCGGAAGAGAAGACGCGCCGCATCGTGGAGCT
>JAICFA010000188.1 GCA_025923935.1 Candidatus Krumholzibacteriia bacterium | reverse complement strand
TACGATTCAAAATAAAGCGAAACTGCATCGTGGAAATGCGTCCAGGGTTCGCGGGCGGGGGGTGGTGCAGTGACGGAGACAATCTCCTCGCGTACCGGATGCGGAAAGGCAATGCGCGCCGCGTGCAAGGCAATCGACTTGTCCGGCAACGCGCGCGGCGCCTTGTACTTCAGGTCGCCCGCGACCGGATGCCCCGCCGCGGACAACTGCAATCGAATCTGATGGTGGCGTCCGGTGTGCGGAATCACTTCCAAAAGCGAAAGCTCGCCGTGCGCGGCGAGCACCCGATACGATAGCGCCGCGCGCTTGGCGCTTGCCGACTCCACCGCCGCCAGCCGCGAGCGCAGGTGGGTTCGCTCGACAAAGCCCTCCAGCTCGCCTTCGTTTTTCCGCAGGCGCCCCAACACCCCGGCGAGATACGTTTTCTCCACCTTGCGGTCGTGAAACGACTGCGCGAGACGAGACGCCGCCTTCGAGGTGCGCGCGAACACCAGTACACCCGACACCGGCCGGTCGATGCGATGCACGAGACCGAGAAACACATTGCCGGGTTTGTTCGCGGTGGCGCGAATGTATTCCTTGCCGGCTTCGAGGGCGGTGGCGTCTCCGGTCTTGTCGCCTTGGGTGAGCAAACCGGCGGGTTTGTGGACCACGAGCAGGTGATTGTCCTCATAGAGGACATCGATTATGGGGCGCGTCATTGCACCGCGACGGAATCGACGGGACTCTGCGCGACCAAATGGGCGAGACCTTCGCCAACGATCTCGTGCGCGCGAGCGCCCCAAATGTGGCCTTCCGGCGACCGATAGGGTCCGTGGCCTTCGAGCCAATCGAGCACTTCAACATAGTCGAGCAAACCTTGCGATTCCAGGTCCATGATCTCCTGTCGGATGTGGGGTACCTCCTCGAGCTGGCGATCCACCGAGATGACGTAGAACGTTCGCCCCTCCGACTTGAGACGGCGCGCGAATGCGTCCAACAACTCGACATAGACACGCTCTTGCGGCGACGGTCCGGATTGGGTGTCCGAGGTCTGGAGCTGCGACGCTTCGTGCGCCACCTGCCGCGGCAGAAGGGCGCGCGACGCGCGCGTGCGGAAAAAGTTGTACAGCTGGGTGCGCTGCACGGGCGACTTCGAGAGGAACTTCTTCACCCAATTGAGCGGGTTTTCGCTGTCGATGAACACAAAGTTGCCGTTTTCGACCACGGTGACGCGGTTGGCGAGGTTGTCGTCGGGATCGTTGGCACAGTATTGCAGGACGACGACACGGGGGTGATAGGTCACACCCAGCTCGTAGAAACGCCGAATCTGCTGCGTCAATCCCCATCCCGGAGAGGCCAGGTTGATGACTTGCCAGCGTCCCTTGAGCTCGCGCGCCATGACCGCGGGAAACTCGGCGCCGTCCTCGACCCCCATGCCGAAGGCGTACGAATCGCCCAGGGTCACGGCCGCGGGCAAGGTGGAGTTCGTGTCCGCCAGCGCACCGCGACATTGTTGGTGGTTGATGGTGTAGTGGTACTCGTATTTTCGCGGAACACCGTGCACCATCACGACGTCGGGAAACGGAATCAGGCCGTAAGCAGCGCTGAATTGATAGCGCGGGGACATGTATTCGGTGGGGCTGGCGAGCCAGATCAGGAACTCGCCCAATACCAGGGCAACGGCGACGCCGATGAGCACGGCGACAAATCGGAAGCGACGGGTTCGCTGCATGGTTGTCCTCCGGACCGGATCGGGCGCCAGTCGCTTGACCGCGCCCGCGGGCACACCATATACTCCCCAGATTCGAGCAAGTTCAAATCATGATACAAGTTACCAACTTATCAAAATCCTACGGCAAAGTCGAGGCGGTCCGTGACGTTTCCTTTTCCGTCCGCCCCGGCGAGATCTACGGGCTGCTGGGGCCGAACGGCGCCGGCAAGTCGACGACGATCCACATCTTGTCGGGATTGATCACGGCGTCGTCCGGCAGTGCCACGGTGGGCGGCTTCGATGTCGCGCGCCAACCGCTCGAAGCGAAGCAAATTCTGGGCGTGGTGCCGCAGCAGTCGATCGTGATCGAAGAATTGACGGCACTCGAGAACTGCATGTTCTTCGGGGCACTGTACGGCGTGGAAAAGAAAACACTGCGCGAGCGGGCGCGCACGCTGCTCGATTGGATCGAGCTGTCCGATCATGCGAAGAAGCCCGCTTCTGCCTATTCCGGCGGCATGCTGCGCCGGCTCACACTCGTGCTCGGCATCATTCACGAACCGAAAGCGCTCATTCTCGACGAACCCACCACCGGCCTCGATCCGCAGACGCGCTTGCTCATTCTGGACCGCGTGCGCGACATCGCCGCCAAAGGGACCGCGGTGTTGCTGACCACGCACCACTTGGAAGAAGCGGAACGGCTGTGCCATCGCGTGGGCATCATCGACGGCGGGTGCATCATTAAAGAAGGTTCCCTGCTGGAGCTGCGTGCGGAAGTCGAGGACGTGCAGCTGTTCAGTTTGCGCGGCGGATTCGCACGCGACCGCCTGCGCGCAGCCGTAGCCACCATGGCGGGCGCCGAGATCGTGCTCGACGACGAGCACGAAGTGGTCGTGGCCGTGCCCACCGGCGCCGGTCAAACCACGCGGCTCATCGAAACCGCGGCCACGCTCGACAACGTCCAGGAAGTCGCCATCAAACCGCCTTCCCTGGAAAGTCTTTTCATCCGGCTCACCGGTCGTGAGCTGCGGGAGTGATTCGATGACGCAGCAGTACCGCGTGGACTCCGAAGTGGGCAAACTTCGGAAGGTGCTGGTCCACCGCCCCGACTTGAGCTTGCGGCGCCTGACACCCACCAATCGCGAAGAGCTGCTCTTCGACGACGTGCTGTGGGTGCGCAAGGCACGCGCCGAGCATGACCGCTTCGTGTCGCACATGGAGAAGCGCGGCGTCGAAGTGTTCTATCTGGACGATCTACTCACCGAAGTATTGAAAAACCTGGAAGCGCGCTCCTTCGTCATCGACAAGACGGTGACGCGCCTGACGGTGGGGCCTTCGTTGGTGAAAGAGTTTCGGGCCTACCTCCTGGAAATGGATCCGCGCCGCCTCGCCACCATTCTGATCGGCGGGCTCGCGCGCGAAGAGATCGACGAAGATCTGTTTGGCAAGAGCTCGCTCACGCTGACGACCATGGACGCGACCGACTTCTTGCTGCCGCCCTTGCCCAACACGATCTATACGCGCGATCAGTCGTCGTGGATCTTCAACGGGGTGTCGTTGAATCCCATGTACTACGAGGCGCGCCAGCTCGAGGTCGTGCACGTGGCCGCCATTTATAATTGGCATCCGATGTTCGTCGATGCCGATTTCGAGTTTTGGTATCCCGACCAGGACGAGCAGGGGCGCTTCGTGCAGGAGGATTGGGGACGCGCGTCGCTGGAAGGCGGCGACGTGATGCCCATCGGCAACAAAACCGTATTGATGGGGATCGGCGAGCGCACCACCGCACAGATGGTGGAGCGGTTGGCGCAGTCGCTGTTTCGCCACGGCGCCGTGGAACGTGTCATCGGTTGCGTGATGTCCAAGGACCGCGCCCACATGCACCTGGACACCGTATTTACCATGGTCGACCGCGACGCGGTGACGGTTTATCCCAAAGTGTTGGACCAAACGCGCGCGTACAGCCTGCGCCCGGGCGACAAGCCGGGTCAAATGGAGCTGACGCAGGAAAAGAGCTTCCTCGATGCCGTGGCGGACGCGCTAAACGTTGGTAAACTCCGCGTCATCGGAACCGGCGGTGATGAGTATCAAGCCGAGCGCGAGCAGTGGGATGACGGCAACAACTTGATCACCATCGAGCCCGGCGTGGTCATCGCGTATTCGAAAAACGAATACACCAACAAGCGCTTGCGCAAAGCCGGCATCAAAGTAATCACCATCGATGGCGCCGAGTTGGGCAAGGGGCGGGGCGGCGGTCACTGCATGACGTGTCCCCTGCTGCGCGATCCCATTTGATACGGAGCAACATGGATCTTCGCAATCGTCATTTCCTGAAAGACCTCGACTTCAGCAAGGAGGAGATCGTCTACCTCCTCGACCTTTCGAAAAAGCTGAAGGCGGAGAAGCAGTCGCGTCGCGAGATGAAACGGCTTTCCGGCCGCAACATCGCGCTCATCTTCGAGAAGACGTCGACGCGCACGCGCTGTGCCTTCGAAGTGGCGGCCTACGATCAAGGCGCGCATGTCACGTATTTGGGCCCGAGCGGCTCGCAGATCGGTCACAAAGAAACCATGAAGGACACGGCGCGCGTGCTCGGGCGCATGTACGACGCCATCGAGTACCGCGGGTACGGGCAAGACATCGTGGACGAGCTGGCCAAGTACGCCGGGGTACCCGTCTATAATGGACTGACCGACGACTTCCACCCCACGCAGATGCTGGCCGACGTGCTCACCATGATCGAGCACTGCGACAAGCCGCTCGAGAAAATCGCGTTCTGCTATCTCGGTGACACGCGCAACAACGTGTCCAACTCGCTGCTGGCGGGTGCGGCGATTCTCGGCATGGACGTACGCCTAGCGGGACCCGCGTCGACGAAGCCCGACGATCAATTGCTTGCGTCTTGCCGCGCCCTCGCGGCCAAGAGCGGCGCGCGCATTCTCGTCACCGAAGATCCCCAAGAAGGCGTGCGCGCCGCCGATTTCCTTTACACCGACGTGTGGGTTTCCATGGGCGAGCCGGAGTCCAAGTGGGGCGAGCGCATCGCGGTGATGCAACCGTATCAAGTCAATCGCCAGCTGATGGAGGCCACCGGCAACCCCAAGGCGAAATTCCTCCATTGCCTGCCCGCGTTCCACAATCGCGACACCAAAGTGGGCGAATCCATCTACCAGCAGTACCGCCTCGATGGACTGGAAGTCACCGAAGAGGTGTTCGAATCGCCCGCGTCGATCGTGTTCGACCAGGCGGAGAATCGCTTGCACACCATCAAGGCGATCCTGGTCGCGACCCTCGGCGAATAGCACCATGGCCCGGCGTCGCATTGTCATCGCGCTGGGCGGCAACGCCCTTTTGAAGCGCGGCGAAGCCATGACGGTCGCCAATCAGCGCGAAAACGTGCGCGTGGCCGCGCGCGCCATTGCCCCCGTTACCGCCGACAACGATATCGTCATTTCGCACGGCAACGGCCCGCAGGTCGGCTTGCTCGCGCTGCAAGCGGCCGCGTCGGGACAGCACACTCCCCTCGACGTGCTGGGTGCGGAGACCGAAGGCATGATCGGCTACATGATCGAACAGGAGCTCGGCAATCTGGTGCCGTTCGAGCGTCCCTTCGCCACCATGCTGACCATGGTCGAAGTGGATCCCAACGACTCCGCGTTCACCCATCCCACCAAGCCCATCGGCCCGATGTACACGAAAGAGCAGGCGCAGCAACTTTCTAAAGAGAAGGGCTGGAGGGTGGCGCAAGACGGCAATGGGTGGCGGCGCGTGGTGCCTTCCCCGCTGCCCAAGCGCATCTTCGAGATGCGCCCCATCAAGTGGCTGCTCGAGCACAACACCATCGTCATCTGCGCAGGCGGCGGCGGCATTCCCACCATGTATCGTCCCGACGGTACGCTCGCCGGCGCGGAAGTCGTGATCGACAAGGACCGTGCGAGTGCCGTGCTGGCGCGCGAAGTGGGCGCCGACCTGTTCGTCATGGCCACCGACGTCCCCGGCGTCTACGCCGACTGGGGCACATCGAAGCACCGTCTGCTGCGCCAGACCACACCGCACGAGCTGCGCGAGCTGCGCTTCGCCGCCGGCTCGATGGGACCCAAAGTGGAAGCCGCCATCGCCTTCGTCGAAGAAACCGGAAAGCGCGCCGCCATCGGCTCGCTGGAAGAAATCGCGCGCATCATCGCCGGCGACGCCGGCACCAGCGTCGAGCGCAAGTAACCCATGCACCTCTTTCGCATGTATTGGCAGCGACTGCTCCGCCGTCCCGGCTCGGTATTCATTTGGATGGCGCTGCCCTTCGTGTTTATGACGCTGTACACGCTGGTCTTCGGTCGCGGCGACAACGCAGTGCCCAAGATCGGCCTGGCCATCGTCGACCAGGACAGCTCGCTGGCGTCGCAACTG
>JAICFA010000187.1 GCA_025923935.1 Candidatus Krumholzibacteriia bacterium | reverse complement strand
GGGCCAAGGCGCAATGTAGGTGTGACACATCATTAGACCTCCCTTCCCTTGACCGTCTGCGGACGCCGGTATGCCTCGGGGGAGGGAGAAGAGAAAGGCCCCCGTGGGGCCTAGAAACCGAAATCCCGTCGGCTACGCCGCGGCGGCGGGCACGAGAACCCGGCCGCGGGCAACCAACGGGATTTCAACGATGTCGACTGGCGGGAAAGCTATCTTTTGCTGCTCATCACGCACCCCCGCTACCAACCGAAAAGGTCCCGGCACCGAGGTCACTTGGTGCCGGGCACTTTTTTTGGGGTGATGCGTCTGTCCAAGACCGCGTTGGTGCTTTTCGCTTTCGGCGTCCTGGGCCTGTGCCTCACTACGGCGCACTCGTACTCGTACGTGATGGACGACGCGCTCATCACTCTGCGCTATTCCGAAAACCTCGCCACCACGGGCCACGCGATATGGAATCGCGCCGACATGCACCACCCCGCCATGGGCTACACCTCCACGGCGTGGATGGCGATCAACTCGCTCACCGCATTGTTCACCCGCGACAAGGACACCCTGGTCCACTTCAGCAAGGTCTACGCGTTCATTGCGGCGTTGGGCCTGCTCGCGCTCGCGACGCGGTGGATGATTCGTCTCGGCTATGCGATCGGACCAGGCCTAGCGCTAACATTCTTGTTCTTTTGGAATCCGGTGGTCGGGTTGCACATCAATTCGGGAATGGAAACCATTCTGTTCATGAGCCTGGTTTTCTCGTTCGCGTATCTGGTAATGAACCGGGCGAACTACTTCGCCATCCTAGTCGTCGGGTTTCTGTGCTACCTGACGCGTCCCGAAGGCGGATTGCTGCTGGCAACTTACTGGCTGTGGGATGTGGTCGGCACGCGCAACGTGCGCCGCTCGGCGGCCGGTGCCGCGATGCTGGCGGGCTTGTTGGCCCTCTATCACGCTGCGGTGTGGGCCTACTACGGCGACCCGCTCCCCTTGCCGTTTTACATCAAGCAAGCGATGGGACCGCTGTTCAAGCCCGCGGCCGTGAAGGACACGGGAGTGTTCTTGGTTTCCTGTGCCCTTCCCTATCTCGCCGCTGTGGTAATGGGTCAACGGTTCGATTGGAGCCGGCTTGAACTGGTCGTGGTCGTGCAAGCTCAACTTGTCGTTTTTTTCCTCACGGTAGAGCCCTTCATGAACGTCGTGTATCGCTACCAAATGCCGGTGCTGGCGCTACTCTTCCTGACCTTGATCGCGGTGCGCCCGCGGCGTCCTGCCTCGAAGCTCCTCGCGGCTTTATTGGTGCTCGTGGTGGCGGCGCAATGGGTATTCAACCTCGGCGTCACCGACATGTACGCCCGCAAGACTGGCCGCGCGGCGGAAAATTTGAAAGTGATTGGACGAGCATTGCACGAGCGCAACGACTACCGGGCGTGGATGGCGTACGGCGATGCCGGCTTTGTGTGCTACTACAGCGACTTCAATACCGTCGACTTGAACGGATTGAATACCAGCGAGATCGCCAAGGGCTCGCTGTCGGTCGAGGCGGCGCTGAAGAACCCCGACATCCGGCTGCTGCTCGCGAACGCCGAGTTCAAGCTCGACGACCCGGTCGTTCCACGGTGGCCGCACGATACGGCCGGGCTCGCGTATGTCGGAAGCGTACCGGTGAGCCGTGACTCGAGGAGGGTATCCGTCGTGCAGTTTTATTCGCGCGACAACTTTGTGCGGGCGGAGGAGCTGGCGCGCATCGACACGGCACCAGACTACGACCCCAGCTGGTTCGAGGGACTCTATTATTGGGGGCGCAACCTCATCAAGAACCGGTGAAGTTCTCTATGCCGCCGACTCGTGCGCGGCCACGGCTCCGTCCAGCGTCTCGTACGTGTCGAACAGGAATACCAGGCGCGTCGTCAGCATCAAGTTGCGAATTCGCTCCGCTACGCGCGCCAAACCGATGGAAACTCCGGCCTCGATGCACGCTAACCGAATGCGCTGCAACGCGGCGAGCCCCATACTGTTGACCCACGAGATGCGACCGAGATCGACAACCACGCGGTCCGCACCGGACGCGATGGCGTCGCGGACCGCGTTCGCCAGTTCATCCGTTTCTCCCCCGCCGGTCAAATTTCGCCGCGGGATGATGACATGGACCCCGCTTTGTATCGTGCGCTCAATCGTCATGCTAGCTACTCCTTCGATCGAACCGCGTCCGTTGGCACCAATTCGCAGCACCCGGTCGATTCAACCTTCGTGAAAGTAATACAGCATCAGCGCCGTAAAGGTTGCCGAAAAAGGGAATAACCCAAAAACTTAATCTCCGCCCCCAAGTCATTTGAGCAGGACCAGCTTGCGCGACTGGCGCTTCTTGCCGGCGGTCAGGAGGCAGAAATAGGTCCCCGAGGCGACGCGCAGTCCGGCGGAGTCGGTGCCGTTCCAGTCGATGGAGTGACGCCCGGCGTGGAGGTAGGTGTCGAGTAGGGTGGTTACGCGCGAGCCGCGCGCGTCGAAGATTGCCACCACCGCCCGCTCCGGCTTGGGCAACGAAAAGCCGATGCGCGTGCGCGGGTTGAAGGGGTTGGGAAAATTGGGCTCCAGATCGAACGAGAGCGGTGTGGTGGCGACTATCACCGGAATGGAGCGGACCTCCTCACCGTTTTCTTTCAACGCTGCCAGCACGTACGTGTACGCCACCCCCGGCTGCGCGTCTTTGTCGAGGAACGTGTTGGCATCGCCGGGGAGGTCGGTCAGTACGCGCTGCAGCTCACCGGCCGCGCTGCGGTACACGCGGAAACCGCGCACGACTTCGTCTGCTTCGATGCGCCACTCGAGGCGGACACCCTCCGGTGCGACGCGCGCATCGAAGCGCGAGATCAGCACCGAGACGATCACGATCACGACCGAGCGTTCTTCCGAGTAGGTGCTCAGCATTCCCGCGAGATTCTTCGAGCGGACGGCAACGTAGTTGGTTCCGAGCGGGAGGAAACACACGCTCGCCGATCCGGTCGCGCCCACTTCCATCGAGTGTTCGTACTGCGACGCACCGCCGCCTTTCACCGATTGCGTTCCGTAGTCGACGACATAGCCGACCACCGTCGGGTCGCCGCTCGGTATCCAGACCGCGACGGCACAACCGGGTTCGGCGGTTTCCAACGCGGTGAAGAGCGGCGGGGCCGGCGGCGCGAGATCGCCCAACGGCGCGATGGAAACGAGGGTGCCCGAGTTGGTCTCCATCGCAAACGCGAGCGATCCCAGCGCCGTCGACGCCCCCGATAAAGCCGGAACGCCGTTGCGCAGGATATCGAACGATGTCGCGGGCTCGACCCCGCACGCGAGTAGCGTGGTGGTCTCGCCCCGGGCGGAACGCGCCGCCACTCCCGCGAGGAGCAACGCCGCGGCAGTCACCAGGCGCGCGCGCACGAATCCATTGGCAAAGGCACTTCGCTGCATGGGAATTCTCCTTGGCGCGCAGCGAGTACGTGCGCGCGGTGGGGTTCGATGCGTTCGTGATCAGGGATTGAGGCGTCCTCATGCAGCAAATTCCATGCGCCGATCGCGACGGCGTTCGCCGTCGAGGCGCAGCGTGGGCGAGTGTGGCGCGTACGCGCGCAAGTTTCCCGATGCGACGGAGCGGGTGCGCGCGGCACTACAAGGTGCGCTCGTCCGTCGTGTTGAAGCGACGCGCGTTTCTCGTTATGATGCGGTGGTACATGCGAGCATGCATCCGCATCCACCGCTACAAGACCGCTCGCGTCGGGTCATGGCCCCGTGCGCCGCGTTGCGCCGCGATTGCGGCGCTGCTGATTGCGTGTCATCTCGCCAACACTGCGTGCATATTCGGCGCGACCGCGCGCGCACAGGGACTCACCCCCCAGCTCCCCGCCGACCCGGATCCGAGTGAGTTAGTGCGAGCGCAGCTGGTCGCGGACGTCGACGCGATCGCACCCGGAAAACCGTTTCGGTTGGCGGTGCGCCTAGAGATCAAGGAAGGCTGGCACGTGAATTGGCTGAATCCTGGCGACGCGGGACTCGCCCCCGGGGTGGAGTGGCGCGTGCCGGGGGGGTTCAAGACCACCGTCATATGTTGGCCTTATCCCGCGCGCTTCGAGACGGGGCCCTTGGTGATTTTTGGCTACGCGAAGGAACTCATTCTGATCACGGAGGTAACACCGCCAGCGCAGATGAGCGGGGGCCCAGTGCAATTGAGTGCGGAAGTAACCTGGCTGGCCTGCGAGGAAGCGTGCATCCCGGGTTCGGCCTCGCTGAACCTCATGCTCCCGGTGGAGCAAGCGTCGCGGACGAGCCCATGGTCCGGACCGATCGAAGCCTGGCTCGGACGCTGTCCACGCCCCGCCGGTGCGTGGAACGTGGACGCCAGCGTGTTTGAAGACGCCATGTTGCTGGATCTGCAGACCGCGGAGGACAGCTCCGTGAAGTTGAGTGGCGCGTTCTTCTATCCCTACGATACGGGCGTGATCGAGAACTCTTCGCCGCAGCTGTTGTCGGTGTTGGAAGGCCCGCAAGGACGATCGGCGTATCAGCTGCGCGTGCCGTTTTGGCGCATGGCGACGAGCACGCCCGAGCGTGTGCGCGGCGTGTTAGTGATGGACCTGGGTTCACCCCGCGCGATCGAGGTCGACGTACCGCTGCGAAGGCGGTAAAGTAATACCCCTATTTTCTAATCTTTCACTGGAGGCAAGGAGGAAGGCACATGAAATTCGGACGCACGACGGCGTTTCTCGCCCTGGCCGCGGCAGTGGCCGTTCCCTATGGCGTGATCGCCGGCGACAACCATTCGCACGACGCGAAGCATGCGGACAAGCACGCGGCCATCGACCAGAAGGCACCCGATTTCTCGCTCGCGGGAATCGACGGCAAGACGTATTCGCTCGCGGACTTCAAGGGCAAGTACGTGGTGCTCGAGTGGAACAACTTCGACTGCCCGTTCGTGAAGAAGTTTTACGGCTCGGGCAAGATGCAGAGCTTGCAGAACGAGTACACGGACAAGGGTGTGGCGTGGCTCACCATCTGCTCCTCCGCCGAGGGGAAGCAAGGTTACTACGACGCCGAAACGTTGAAGACGATGAACGCCGACCGCAAGACGTCGCCGACCGCGTACCTGCGGGACGCCGACGGCACGGTGGGCAAGATGTACGGTGCCAAGACCACCCCGCACATCTTCATCATCAACCCTGACGGTGTCTTGATCTACGCCGGTGCCATTGACGACAAGCCCGACTTCGACCCGGCCACCATCGAGGGTGCAAACAACTACGTTGTCACCACGCTGGGCAGCGCGATTGCCGGCAAGCCGGTGGCGGTAAAGACCACCGAGCCGTACGGCTGCGGCGTCAAGTACTCCAATTAGCAGCAGTTGCGCGGTGTGCCAACCGGCTCGTCGCCCGCCGAGCCGGTTGGCCCCTGGATGGTAACCCTCCCGATTGACACAACCCTCGAAAAGCCCTAGAGTTATCGCGCATCCCGTGCCCGACATAATGCGCAAGTTTATTCTCCCCATCGTTGGCTTGGGAGTCCTGTATTGGCTCCACCTCGACGGCTATGCGGATTCGGCACACATCGACCTTCGCGTCCAAACCAGGGCCGCCGATGTCGTTGTGACCGAGGCAGCCGACGGCTCGCGCATTGCGGGTAGTCCAAGCTCGTCTTTGCAACCGCTTTCCGACCCGGGACAGCCGAAGCTTCCGTTCCGCGTGGTGCGCGTGCTGATTCCCGCGGGGCAACGCGTCGCCGGGGTGACCGCGTCGGTTCGCGATCGCCAGATCCTGAGAACCTCTATTCATCCGGTCACCGCACCGCCTGTGGACGGTTCATCCACCGCCGATCCCACATCCGCGCTCGCACCGTCGAGCGGCGACGGCGAATTTCCGTCGCAGTCCGTGCGCCTGCTCGACAGCGGCACCTGGCACGGCTACTCGATCGCCCACGTGGCGGTGTTTCCCGTGCGCGTCCACGACACACAGCTCGTCCTCGATGCCGACATCGCCGTGCGCGTCGAGCTCGAGCCGGCGCCCGGCACGGGCGACGGTATCGCGCGCGCCGCGCGTGCGAGCACTCACGTCGCGTCGCTCATCGCCGAGGCGGTGCGCACGGGTGT
>JAICFA010000186.1 GCA_025923935.1 Candidatus Krumholzibacteriia bacterium | reverse complement strand
GCGAAGAAGGCCGTCGATCGCGGTTTACACGTCAAGCCGTACGTGAAGACATCGCTCGCCCCCGGATCGATGGTGGTGAGCGAGTATTTGGAAGAGAGCGGCCTCCAGCACTACCTCGACGAATTGGGCTTCGAAGTGGTGGGCTTCGGCTGCACCACATGTATCGGCAACAGCGGACCCATTCCCGACGTCATCGCAACTGCGATCGAGCAAGGCTCGCTGGTGGCCGCGTCGGTCCTCTCCGGCAATCGCAACTTCGAGGGCCGCGTCCACCCCATGACCAAGGCCAATTTCCTCGCCAGCCCGCCGCTGGTGGTCGCGTATGCGCTCGCGGGGACCATGGAGATCGATCTCGACAAGGAGCCGCTGGGCACCGACAAGACCGGAAAGCCCGTTTTCTTGAAGGAAATTTGGCCCACGTCGGCCGAAGTGCGCGACGTCGTCGCCAGTGTCGTCAAGGCCAAGTCCTTCCGCGATCGTTACGCAGACGTGTTCAAGGGAAATGAGCAATGGAACGCCATCGAGAGCGGCGGCTCCGACTTGTACGCGTGGAATGAGGAAAGCACGTACATTCGTGAGCCGTCGTTCTTCGAGGGTGTCGAAGGCCCGCCCAAGCCGATCAACGACATCAAAGGCGCGCGCGTCCTGGTGTGGGTCGGCGACTCCGTCACCACCGATCACATCTCGCCCGCCGGATCGATTTCGCAGAAGTCTCCCGCCGCGAAGTATCTCCTCGATCACGGCGTCGCGCTGAAAGACTTCAACTCGTACGGCTCGCGCCGCGGTAATCACGAAGTCATGGTGCGCGGAACGTTCGCCAATATTCGCCTGCGCAACAAGCTCGTGCCCGGGTCAGAAGGGACCTGGACCAAGAATTTTCTCGACGGAAGCGAGATGTCGATTTACGACGCGTCGGTTGCGTATCAGAAAAAGGGCGTGCCGTTGATCGTGTTGGCCGGCAAGGAGTACGGAGCCGGCTCGTCGCGCGACTGGGCCGCGAAAGGCCCCGCGCTCCTCGGTGTTCGCGCTGTGATCGCGGAATCGTACGAGCGCATTCATCGCAGCAACTTGGTCGGCATGGGTATTCTCCCGCTGCAATATCTGGACGGCGAGACCATCATGTCGACGCTCAAGGGCGACGAGACCTTCGAGATTCTGGACCTGTCGGACGCACTCAAACCCGGCTCCTCGATCCGTGTCAAGGCAACCTCGCCGGCCGGCGGCGCACCTCGCGAGTTCAAAGTCCGCGTCCGCATCGACACGCCGGTGGAAGTCGAGTACTACCGCAACGGGGGAATTCTGCACACGGTGTTGCGGAGGTTGGCGGCGAAGTAGGTGCGAGACGTGTTCCGAGTTTTACTTCGCGGCGCTTGCGTGTTCCTCGCGGGCGCCGCTTTGTTTGCATGCGGGCCTGCCAAGGAAAAACAGGAGGACTTGCCGGCGATCGCTGCTAGCGTGCAAACCATCATCGGCGAGCGACACGCCGCAATGTTGCAGGCCTTGACGGCACACGATTTCCCGGCACTTGCTACGTATGTTCATCCAGTATTGGGGCTTCGGAACAGCGAAGACGCCTATATCTCTGCTGACGACCTCGATCCAGTGTTTTCTAGATCTCAGATAGAACACGCCGCGAGCGATACGACTACACTCGTCATGGGAGAGCGCGATGGTAGCGGCGAATTCATTTATTCGTCGCTCAGTGTGTCAATGGACACGCTTGCGCGTGTGAGATACGCTGAAGCCGATAGCGTGTTGTTCAACAGCACGACGCATCGCGGCAACTGTCTCAACAATGCGCTTGAAGCGTACCCGGGCGCGATCGTGGTCGAGTATTATTGGGCGGGGACGGGGGACCAAGCGGATTTCAATTGGCACAGCACGCGGTTCGTATATGTCGAGTACGAGGGCGAATGGTTTCTCACGGCGGTGGCGGGCGATCACTGGTGCACATGAGGCCTGTCGCCGAGCCTTGGTTGTATCTCACTACCATTTGCACGTTTTGACGCAGCCTACTCCCAACATTACCGCGGCCGACGTCGAACGCGTCGTCCGGCGCGACTATGCTGCCGATCGCGTCGACGAAGTGCACAAGATGCTGGGCGAATACGGGCAGGAGGACTGGCACCCCGAAGTCGATCGCGTGCGCATGGCCATTCTCAAGCTCGCCGCCGGCAATTTCGAAGAACTCCGCATGCATCTCGAGATCGCGAAGCGCGATTTCCGAGACGTGCTCTCGGCGGCCGAGTATCCGGGCTACACCAAGAAATGGTTTCATATCGACAAGCTTCCGCCTCATGAAAAGCAAGAGATTATCGACGCCGATTGGACGCAATACCAGGACTGGCTGCAACGGAAGTAGACATGAGTCGAGAAGCCCAGGCACGCAAGGTCTACGAAGCACGCATGGTGAAGGACGCGCTCGCGCGTTTGGCGGAGCGAATCGACATGGACGACGTGCCGTTCTCCGACCTGCAACTGAAAACGTTGGCCACGCGGTGTCGCGACGCGTTTAGGAACCCCGAAAAGAACAAAGAGCGCTTGGTGAAATACAAGGCGCACCTTGCCAAGGATTACGGAGCCGAGGTGGTTGAGCGAGTCGCACTTGAGCTGGCGGACATCAACGATACGATGGGCTACGAAGAAAAATAGAGAAGGCGAAGACATCAAATAGAAGGAGTAGTGATCGTCATGTCCAAACTACGCGTTCAGAGCTTTGGCGTCTCTGTCGATGGATTCGGCGCCGGTGTGAATTCAGGTCTCGAGCATCCCCTCGGTGTGCGCGGCGAAGAATTGATGCAGTGGTTCTTTCCTACGCAATTCTGGCGCACGATGCAGAAGCAGGAAGGTGGCGAGACCGGCGTCGACAATAGGGTCGCGCAGCAAGGCTTCGAAAACATCGGTGCGTGGATTCTTGGCCGCAACATGTTCGGCCCGGTGCGCGGCCCCTGGCCCGACGAAAGCTGGAAGGGCTGGTGGGGTGACAACCCGCCGTATCACTGTCCCGTGTTTGTCCTCACTCACTACGAGCGCGCGCCCATCGAGATGAAGGGCGGCACCGTGTTCCATTTCGTCACCGACGGCATTCACTCCGCGCTCGAGCAGGCTAAGTCCGCCGCGCGCGGCAAGGACGTTCGCGTGGGCGGTGGTGCGTCGACCGTTCGTCAATACCTGCGCGAGCGCTTGATCGACGAGCTCCACGTCGCCATCTCGCCCGTCCTTCTTGGTGAAGGCGAGCCTCTCTGGCGCGACATCGATATGCGGGCGTTGGGGTACGAAGTGACCGAAACCGTTATGGGCGAGCGCGCGATGCACGAGTTCTTGCGCAAGCGTGCATGAGGCGTTTCTACTTCGTCGAGATCAACCGGTACTGCACGCCCAGAGACACTGCGCCCTCTTCGTCTTCGTAGATTCCGACTTCGTTTGAGAAGTCGGTGGGGAAGCGAACCGTCGTCATCACTGACCAAGCTGGATTGATGTCGAACGTAGCGCGCGCCAAAAAACTCTCGTTTACGTACGGGCCGTCGGAAGCGTAGGCGCCGTACAAATCGAGCCACGAAAACGGCCGGCCACCCAGCCCCACTAACACCATCCCGCCCCCCGAATAGATCGGCACGCCCTCCCACAAGTGAGCGGAGAGATACAATTGTCTCGCGCTGCGCGAGAAGCGCAGGTGCGCGCTCGGATAAATGGCGACGTCTTCTTTGGTCGGGCTGTCCCTTTCGTCGCCCGAGTACAACGGCCGGCTGGTGATTAGGAACCCGGCGCCAAGACCGAAATTGTCTCCCTCGTGCGAGATGAATGGGTTGCCGTAGTACGTGTGGATGTCGCGCGAAGAACCCAGCTCGCCCGTCAACTCCGGATCCGCCACCAGCTCCGCGGTTTCATGCACGTAGCCGCCACGAATACCGACGTGACCCTTCTCACCATGCTGATAGTCGATCTCCGCACCCACATCGCCGAACTTTTCATGGAAGGTGGCCGGGTCGGCCGCGGCACACTCGCCGCCCAAGCGATACTCGCGATAGTATTGCCCGCCGCCGCCGGCGAGCGTAAACTTCGTCGTTCTCTTTTCTGAAAACTGCGCGTTTATTACGTCGGTTGAGCTGGACGAAGCGCTCGTGCTGTCTTGGGAGACCGGTACGCGCACCGCGAGACTCATTGGCGCAATCAACGCAGTGCAAAGCCACGTCGACGTGCGGGAGAATCGCCCACCGGCAGCTTTCAATTCGTTACCGTTCGCTCTTTTCATCTTATTGGCGACGCTAGCATCGAAAAATGATTGGTTGCAATCATAAGCAAGTGGTTCGTAGGCTCTTGGCCTTACCAGTGCAAGCGGAAGACTCGCGTTGAGGGGGCAATGAACGTTTTGTTGAGACAAGCCTAATGGCACCCGTCGCTTACGGTGCATTGGCATCCATCGCCGGCATGGTCTTCATTTCGACCTTTGCCGGTGTGTTGATTGGCACCGTTTTCTGGCGAAACGGAATGCGGTGGGGACTGCTTTGCGTTGCCGGATATCTCGTGCTCGCGCCCAGCCTGTACGACGCACCGTGGCGCGGCTCGTTGCTCCTCAATGGCCCGCCCGTACTCCTCACGTTCCTGGTCACGCACCTCACCGCGCGCTTTCTCAACGCGCGCGGCAAGCGACTGTTGCTCACGACCATTTCCGCCGCCGCCATCGGGATGATGGTCAGCTTTGCGTTCATGGTGCTGTTTCGCATGCTCGTGTGGGAAGGACCCACGACTGCGGCCTGGATCGCGCTCGCCGTGGACGCGTGCCTGGTGATGGTGGCGATCCTCAAGCGCCACGCGTTGGCCGTGCCCCGGCCAAGCTGACTTCAAATCGCGCTCGCTAACTCCGCCGTCGACCGTTAGAATTCAAGCATGAGTTTTCACTGGATCAGTCGTGCCGGGGGCGCCGTAATGGCGGCTTTCATCGTGGTGCCCTCCACGCTGACCCTTCCCAATTCCCAGGACGCCACGCTCGCCACCGCACTTCGCGACGGCGATACCGCCTTTCAAGCATTCGACAACGAAACCGCACGCGAGAGTTACCAACGTGCGTTCGCCATCGATTCTACCAATTGCGATGTGCTATGGAAGCTCGCGCGGTCCGACATCAACCGTGGCATGGTTGCTCCCAAGGACGAGAAATTCCGCTGGTTCGTTTCCAGTGAGGCACTTTCACGTCGTTGCGTTACGTTATATCCCGACTCCGCCGAGGCTCACTTCTTTCACGCTGTCGCCATCGGCCAATTGACCAAGGTGGTCGGCAACAAGCGTCGCATCGAGCTGTCCGCGGACGTCAAACGCGAAGCCGAGAAGACATTGTCGCTCGATCCTCAGCACGCCGGCGCAATGCATATCCTCGGGCGTTGGAACTACGAGATTGCCAGCCTCGGATGGCTTTCGAAGGTCGCGGCGAAGGTCGTTTACGGCGGCGTGCCACCCGGCGCGAGCTACGCGCAGGCCAAGCAATGGTTTGAGCGCGCTATCCAAGTCCGACCCGATCTGCCTCTCAACCATCTCTGGCTCGGCGAAACTCTGATCAAGCTCGACGACTATCGCGGCGCGCGCGAGGAGCTACAAGCGTGTCTCGATCTCAAGGACGCAATGTGGGATGATCCTGTCACCAAGGCGCAGGCCACTAAGCGACTGCGCGAGATCGAGGACAAGGAATGACGCGTTTCGCGGACATTTTGCGTGAAGACCAGTAGGCGAATGCGCCTGGAAGAATGACCATGCCCCGCTCCGCCGGCTCGGTTGACGCCAAACTCCTTTCCGATCGCTACGAGATCCTTGAACCCCTCGGCGTCGGCACCGCCGCGACCGTGTACAAGGTTCGCGACCGCCGCACCGGTGTGCTGCGCGCGGCAAAGGTGCTAGCACCCGAGAACGCCGCCAATCCCAAAGTCCTCGCGCGCTTCGAGGACGAATTTCGAATTCTGCGCACGCTCCATCATCCCCATCTCGCCGAGGTCTACGACTATGGGTGGACTCCGGAGGGCGGGCGCTTTCTCGTCATGGAGCTTGTCGACGGTGTCCCGCTCGATCAGTTCTTCCGCGCAAATCCCGGCGACATTTGGGCCATTCTCTACGAGCTGTGCGAGACG
>JAICFA010000185.1 GCA_025923935.1 Candidatus Krumholzibacteriia bacterium | reverse complement strand
CGGCCGCGGCCGACAGCGCGTCGAGCCTGGCACCGTTTTTGGAAACGCACGGCTACCGCATCATCCACACGCAAACACTGCCCGCGCAGATGTCGAACCGGCGTGCCACCGCCGCGATTTACCGGTCGCAAGACGGCGCGCGCGGGGGCATCCTGTACATGCAGCGCGCCGACAACAGCTCCGAAGGCATCTCGTGGCATTGGTTCTTCGACGATGGTGCCCCCGATTCGGTCGCAATCACCGAGATCAACGGCGACGGGTTATGGGACATGCGCGTGTTCATGCACGGAGGTGCGACGCGCGACTTCGTGCAAGGGGAGAGTTTCACGATCCTGACGGACAATGGCATGCGCGTCGCGATGAATGGCAAGTCGTCGGGAACCGACGCGTGGAAAGCGTTCGACGGCGACACCACCACCGCGTGGCAAGCGCCGGCCAAGGACGCCTACATCGAAGTGCCGATGCCGATGGGCGTGGAGAAAGGAACGCTGCGACTAAAAGTCGCCAGCGGCAGCCGCGCCAGCAAAGTCGACATCTTTGCCGGCGACCAGAAGGTGCAGTCGGTCGAGCTACAGCGAACCAATCAATTTCAGGAAATCAATCTGGACGCCGCGGTGAAGGATGCGCCGGCGATGCGGCTGGTGCTCGAAGGCCCGGCTGCGACCGTGGCGATCAGCGAGCTGGAGATCCGGTAGGCGCTTCCGCGGGAGCTTCGCGCGGGGTCGCGGGCACGATGTCCTTCAGGACTTCGAGGAACGCGGCCGCGACCTGGGGGTCGATCTTGATGCCGCTCGCCGCCAGGATTTCGTCGACGGCGAATTGGTGCGTGCGCCGCTTGCGGTAGGGACGATCCGATGTCATGGCGTCGTACATGTCCGCCACCGCGATGATGCGCGACACCAGCGGGATTTGCTCTCCGCGCAGTCCGTCGGGATAGCCCGAGCCGTCGTAACACTCGTGGTGGTGCCGGATCAACGGCACGATCGGGTGCATCTCTCCCAACATCTCGACCATGGACGCGCCCACCACCACGTGGTTGCGCACGCGTTCCATTTCTTCCTGCGACAGATTGCCCGGGCGATTGAGAAGATCGTCGGGGACGCCGATCTTGCCGATGTCGTGAAGCATGGCGGCCAGGTACAGCTCGTGTTTCTGCTTGGTCGACAGCCCCAGCTTGTCGGCGATCATGAGGCAGTAGCGGCTCACGCGCGTCGAGTGTCCTGCCGTGTACTGATCCTTGGCCTGGATGGTTCGCACCAGGGTTTCTACCGTGTTGTAAAACAAGCCGCGCAGGTCGTCGTAGAGGCGCGCGTTGTCGACCGCGATGGCGAGCTTGAGCGCCAAGGCGGAGAACAGCGTGAGGTCCTTGCGCGAGAACGAATTCGCCTTGTGCGAATCGACATAGACGATGCCGAGCACGTGGTTACGGTTGCACAGCGGTGCGCACATCGCACTGCGGACGTCCAACGCGGCGACACTGCGCGAGTGCACGAAGCGCTCGTCCACCAAGGCGTCGCTCGAGATGATGGACGATCGTTGCCGCACGGCGGTCTGAATGATGGTCTGGCTAACGACCAGCTCGGCGTCGTCGGCCGCAATCCCCGCGGGGCGGCGCGCGTAGGGCACGAGCTGATGGGTGTCGCGCTGAATCAGGAATACGAAGCCGCGCGACGCGGGTATGCACTCCATGATGATGCCGAGCAAATTGTCGAGCAGGAGCGACAAGTCTTCGATATTTCGGAACGCGGCGTCGGCGTTGTAGAGCACTTGCAGCGCGCGCTGCGCCGAGGTCGCGTCGCCGCTGAAGCCCTGCAAGAACTCATTCGAGCCGGCGACTTCTTCCGGCGCCAACGTGACGGACGGCTTCTTGGCCTGCGCGTCGATGGAGACCGTGATGTTCATCGGCGAGCGCGAATCGTGAATGGACGACGTCGACGCCTCTACCAACATCCCGACGTTGGCCACGATGAGCTCGTCGCCCGGGCTCAGGCGCTCGCGGGTGATGCGCCGGCCGTTGAGATAGGTGCCGTTGGTGCTGCCGAGGTCCTGCACGAAATAGAGTCCCGTTTCGCAGGTGATGCGGCAGTGGAAACGCGAGATCGCCGTGTGGTCCAGAACCACCACGTTCTCGGGATCGCGGCCGATGGTCAGGGGTAGGTTCGACCCTTCGAGGTTGACCGTCTTCCCCTTGGCGGCGCCTGAAATGATGCGGACGTGCAGCATGGGTTCGAGCCGCCGGCGGCGGCAGGGGGGATTCAGCAAGAATCAGGGCAATCGAGGGCCGGTAGGTGGGTCGCCGTTGGGCGCCTCATCTTCCGGCATAACTTAAGTTCTGATAGGTGGTTATAGTTCAAGTGGGTGCGGGCTCAAAGCTAATTGAAGATAAACTTGTCTTAATGTATGAATAGGCCTGGCCGCGTTTTGCCGTTCAACCGCCGAAGGAGATCCATTCATGGCCATCGCTTCCCAGTTACAGCTTCCGGCGCATGCCGTGCGCGTACTACAGGCTCGCTTCCTCCGCAAGGACGCCTCCGGGACCGTCATCGAAACCCCCGACGACATGTTCCGCCGTGTCGCCGCCGCCGTCGCCGCGGCCGAGGCGGTATTCGGCGCAACCACCGAGCAACGTGCGCACTGGGAAGAATCGTTCTACGAGCTGATGCGCTCGCTTCGGTTCCTGCCCAATTCGCCCACGCTCATGAACGCGGGTACCGACTTGCAGCAGCTGTCCGCGTGCTTCGTTCTTCCGGTGGGCGATTCCATGGACAGCATTTTCGACGCCGTCAAACACACCGCGCTCATCCACAAGAGCGGGGGCGGGACGGGATTCTCCTTCTCGCGCATTCGCCCGAAGAACGACGTCGTGCGCAGCACCCATGGGGTCTCCAGCGGCCCGGTGTCGTTCATGGAAGTATTCGATGCCGCCACTGAAACGGTGAAGCAAGGAGGGAAACGGCGCGGCGCCAACATGGCGATTCTGCGCGTCGACCATCCCGACATCCTCGAGTTCATCGACGCCAAGACTACTGTCAGCCGGCTCAATAACTTCAACCTGTCGGTTGCGCTCACCGACGCCTTCATGGATGCTCTTGCGAACGACGCGGGCTACGACCTTGTCAATCCGCGCACCGGGGTTGCATCCGCCACCCTGCGCGCATCCGACGTGTTTGCGTCGATCGTCGACCACGCGTGGCGCAACGGCGAGCCCGGCATCGTCTATATCGACCGCATGAACGGAGCCAACCCCACTCCCGCGGTGGGCCCCATCGAAAGCACCAACCCCTGCGGTGAGCAGCCGCTCTTGCCGTACGAATCATGCAATCTCGGTTCGCTCAACTTGGCGCGCTTCGTCGTCGGCGAGCTGGGGCGAGCACGTGTCGACGAGGCCGGCCTGCGCGCCGCCGCGCGTCTCGCGGTTCGCTTTCTGGACAACGTCATCGAGGTGAATCATTACCCACTGCCGGAGATCGACGGGCTGACGCGCACCAACCGCAAGATCGGGCTGGGGGTCATGGGGTTCGCCGACTCGCTGATTGCCATGGGAATTCCGTACGACAGCGAGCGCGCAGGCCAGGTGGCGGAAAGCATGATTCAGATCGTAAACGATGCCGCGGTGGAAGCGTCGCAACAGTTGGCGCGCGAGCGCGGTGCTTTTCCGAATTTTCTCGACAGCGTTTTCGGACGCCGCGGCGACGAGCCCCGTCGCAACGCCACCGTCACCACGGTAGCCCCCACCGGCTCGATCAGCATCGTCGCGGGAGCGTCGAGTGGCGTCGAGCCGCTCTTCGCCCTTGCGTTCAAACGCCGCGTGCTCGACGGCGCCGAGTGGACCGAGTTGCACCCGTTGTTCGAGCAGGTCGCGCGGCGCGAGGGATTCTATTCGGAGGCGTTGCTCGAGCGCATCACGCGCGCCGGGCGTATCGGCGACGACGGCGGCGTACCTCATCCGTGGCAGGAGGTATTTCAAACCGCGCACGACGTTTCCCCGGCGGGACACGTTCGCATCCAAGCCGCGTTTCAACGGCACACCGAAAACGCGGTTTCGAAAACGGTCAATCTCCCGTGAACTGCATCGCCGAGCGACGTCGAACACGTGTTTCGGCTCGCGTACCAATCGGGATGCAAAGGCGTCACCGTCTACCGCGACGGCAGCCGCGCTGCGCAAGTGTTGAGCACGGAAAACACCGATGCAGCCACGCGCGAGCTGCGCATGCCGGTTGCGCGTCCCGAGACGTTGACGGGCCGGACGGTGCGCAAGACCACGGGCTGCGGCAATTTGTACGTCACCACCAACACGGGTGCGCACGGGCCGATCGAGCTTTTCGCCCACATCGGAAAAACGGGGGGGTGTGCGGCGTCGCAGACGGAAGCGATTGGACGGCTGGTCTCGCTCGCGTTGCGCTCGGGCGTGGATCCGCGCGCCGTCGCCAAGCAACTGCGCGGCGTGCGCTGTCCGTTTCCGTCGTGGAACCACGGCCACCGCGTGCTCTCCTGCGCGGACGGCATCGGCCAGGTGCTCGACGAAATCACCGGCGGCAGCGACGCGCAGGAGCCGGGTTCGCGCGCGGACCGACTGGCCGGAATGTGCGTGGATTGCGGTAACGTACTCGAGTACGAGGGGGGATGTGTGGTGTGTCGCGCGTGCGGGTACACGCGCTGCTAGAGAACTAAGAGCGCGCCACCTGATGAGCCAGATTCGTCACCAGACCGGCGAGCGCGAAGCGTGTCAAGAAGGCAAGGAGGATCAGGACCGCTGCCGTCATGACGTGCTTACGGCGGTGTACTTGCGGTTCGCGAAGCAATGCCATTCCTCCGGACGCGAGCGGGTTTAGGAGCAGCATCATGCCGATCAGTAGAAGCGCCGTCCAGATCGGCATCGCGACGAGGGACGCGTGCAGCAAATTGGACGAATTGGCAAATATGACGGAGGCGTGGATCGCCGAGATCGCCAGTGCGTGCGCGAGGACGACACTGGCGATGATACCGCCCACTGGGATGGCAGTCGCGACCATGAGCACGGGCCACGCCGCCATCAGCATCCACGACGGAGCCGCACCCGCCGTGCCTTCCAACCAGGCACGCGCGCTCGCCGCAGATTCGGCGCCGAAGGGGACTGAACGAACCGCGCGTTCGCCGGCTAGCGCACTCATGGCCGCCATTGTGCACCAAACCGCGATCGCCCACCGCACCGTGGATGCGGTCGCGCGATCGTCGCGACGGCGGTGGAAGAGAATCCACGGCAAGGCGGCTGCGAGCGGCAGCGCCATGGGGATGCCGAGCCACGTCGTGAGGAGAACGGCCAGCGCGGCCCACCATCCGGGATGAGACGACTCGCGCTCGGCGGAGACTGGGACCGTTTCGGCTTTGGCGGTTTTGATCATACGTTAAGCGAGCCGCCGGGAGGCGGATAGGTAGCCTAGCACAGCCGCGCACCGGCGCAAAGCCGACCCCCTTGAGACCCCCCTCTTCGGTATGCTATTGTGCGCCCAGCCTTGATAACCCCATCGCGCGCTCTTTGGTGATATTCGGGAGTGCGCCGAGCTAGCCCCCCACACGGGGTCGCGGGCCGCCACGACGGCGGAGCGTCAGAACTACCACGACAGGGAAAGGTGAATTCCAATGAAGAAGTCCGTGTGTACCATGTTGATTTTGGCCGCCGCGTTGGCGACGGCGGCGTTCGCCGCCGATGACAAGAAGGCCACTGACAAGAAAACGGCGCCCGCGGGCCAGCAGGCCGACGCCGCGGCCATGCAGGCCATGATGGCGGCCATGACTCCGGGCGAGCACCACGAGCATCTGAAAAAGCTGGTGGGAAATCACACCTACACCATGAAGATGTGGATGGACCCGACCGCGCCGCCGACCGAGTCGACCGGCAAGCGCACCGCGGAGCTCCTCCTCGGTGGCCGCTTCCTGCAGGAAAAGTTTACCGGCACGTTCATGGGCATGCCGTTCGAAGGCATCGGTGTCATGGGCTACGACAACGTGAAGAAAGAGTATGTCGGCACCTGGATCGACAACATGGGCACCGGCATGATGACCTCGCACGGTCAGTGCGACAAGACCGGCTGGACGATGACGGGCGAAGGCACCGATCCGACCACCGGCAAGACGTGGACCAGCCGTAGCGTCGTG
>JAICFA010000184.1 GCA_025923935.1 Candidatus Krumholzibacteriia bacterium | reverse complement strand
CGTAGTATTACGACGCGCGCTTGCCGCGCTTCTCGCGGTCGAGCTTCGAGGCTTTTTTGACGCGGAACATGATCGCGCCGACAACACCGACGCCGAGAAACACGAGCGCGGGAATTCCGAATGCGTACTTGGGCGGGAGATGGAATCCGAAGATGATGGTGAGCACCGCGAACACCAGCCCGAGCGACAAGCACGTGAACGCGATCGCACCCCAGATGAGCATCCCCAGCAAGCGAAACATCCGGTGCTCGACATCCGCTTGAAATAGATCGACGCGCGAGCGCGTCGCACCAAGTGCGTCGGCCAGGCGGTCCTTGAGCGATGAGAATATTCCGACTCTGCGATCGTCTTTTTGAGGAGAGCTCACAGCCACAACAGTAGCGCGATCGTCATACGATTGCGAGCGGCTTTTCCCGCGCCGATTTGACGCCGCCCCACCTCGCTGCTAGAGTCTTGCAACAACCACAGGAGGAGAAGATATGCCCGCCATTCATAGAACCGCCCACTCAACCTGGAAAGGTGATCTCAAGTCCGGCAAGGGAACCATCGACGCGCCGGGCAGCGGCGTGCTGAAGGAAACGCCGCACACGTTCGCGCAGCGTTTCGAGAACGCGAAGGGGACTAATCCCGAAGAGCTCATCGCTGCGGCGCACGCGTCGTGCTACAGCATGGCATTCTCGCACCACTTGAGCGAGAACGGCCACGTACCGGAAAGCATCACGACCAAGGCGACGGTCACGCTCGAGGACGGCAAGATCCACAAGATGCACCTGGAGACGCGCGGCCGCGTGGCCGGTATCGACGACGCGACGTTCAAGCGCCTCGCCGAAGAAGCGGAGAAGAAATGTCCGGTGTCGAATCTGTTGCGTAACGGGTTGACGATCACGTTGGACGCCGCGCTGCTTTAATGCGCGCTGCGATCCAGGATCTGTATCCCGACGATTTCGCGCACTGCTTCGGATGCGGAAGGCACAATGCGCGCGGCCATCTTATGAAGAGTTTCGTCGACGGCGACGAGGTGGTTGCGCATTTCACGCCGCGTCCGGAACACACGGCACTGCCGGGCTTCGTGTACGGCGGACTGATTGCGTCGCTGATCGATTGCCATGCGATGGCGACGGCCGCGGCCGCGGCGGAGCGCGCGGCGGGTCGGGAGATCGGAGCGGCGGAAGCCCCGCGCTTCGTCACCGCCGCCCTCGACGTCTCGTTTCTCAAACCCACCCCCATCGGCGGCGAGCTCGTGCTGCGTGCGCACGTCACCGATCGTAATGAACGCAAAGCCGTAATCACGGTCTCGCTCTCTGCGAACGACGTGGTTACGGCCCGCGGCAACGTCATCGCCGTACCGATGCCGGCCAGCATGGCGCGGAGATAGCGGGCTGGACAAGGCCTGCCGCGTCTATTACGCTGCCCATCTGTATCAATGCTTGGCACACAAAGGGAGGAAAGATATATGAAAGCTCTTCTGGGCGCCGCCGCGATGGTTCTCGCACTTGCGAGTGTTGCATCCGCGGGGCAGGTAACGGATCGCACCGAGCGCTGGGATCTGAGTGTCACGACGCGCTACACGCTGGAACACGACTTCGACGGCGCCGGGGGGACGAGCCTGCACCTCGATGACGACTTGGGATGGGGCTTCTCGTTCGGCTACAACATGAACGAGCGGTTCAATCTGGGTATGCTCATGAGCTGGCGCTCGATCAGCTACAGCGCTGACTTTATCGACGCGACCGACGCATCCAACGTCGGCCATTACGGCGGCTGGCTCGACACGGGCACCTTCGCCCTCATGGGCCAGTTCAACCTGCTCCCGACCACGTTCACACCGTACGTCAACGGCGGCATTGGCTGGACGCTGGTCGACACCAATATCGTCGCCGACTACACGGTGGGATGCTGGTGGGATCCGTGGTGGGGTTACGTGTGCGACGACTTCACGTCCACGTACGGCACCGATGCGGCGTCGTTCTTGGTCGGAGCCGGCATTCGCATCGAGCCCAACGAAACGGTGTTTATCCAGTTTGGCTATGAGAGAGCCATGCTCGATATCGACAACGCGGACAGCTTTGACATGTTCCGCGTCGATCTCGGCTTTACGAACTAGCGCGACCGAACGTCGCGCAGAATTGTTGTGAAGGCGCGCACGTTCTTACTACTGCTTCTTGGGCTCGGGGTCGTAGCCGGCTGCGACGACGACGATCTCCCCGGCTTCGGCCCCGGGCCCCGTTTTTTCCCCACCACGGCCTCGCTGCTTTCCACCGGCAATCCGTTCAAGGACGAAGACCCGAGTGTGATTCGCGCGCACGACGGCTCGATGGTGGTGGCGTTTTTTTCCGACCGCTCCGATGGCGCGGGCGACATTTTCATCATGCGCAATCCGGAAGCGGAGAAATGGTCGGACCCGAAGCGCGTCACCTTCGCTCCCGAGGGCGATTTCTATCCCACCATATTCCAGGACGCGAGCGGGCTGTATCACCTCGTGTGGCATCGCTGGTACGACTTCTTCCGCGGCCACATCATGCACTCGACGTCGCCCAGCGGATTCGAGTGGATCGTGGCCAACGAAGAATCGGTGACCACGACTCCCGATGTCGACGATTGGCTGCCCACACCGGTGATCGATAAAGACGGCACAATGTTCATCTATTTCGTGAGCGAGATTCGCGACTTTTCCAATCCGACCAGCGACATTTACGTCGTCTTCAAATTCAATAGCGGGACGGACACAGGCTGGAGCGCGCCGGCCGCGGTCGCGACCCTCAACAGTGCGACCGAGCACGACCAGCTTCCCTTTGTCGCGCGCACCGGCAACACCCTCACCATGGTGTGGGTGCGGCACGACACCAGCGAGCCGCTGCCGTGGCTCAATCCCAAGTCGAATCTGTTCATCTCCACCTCCAACGACGGCGTGGCGTGGACGCCGCCGCTGCAAGTCACCAACGACGTGGGCAATGTCGTGCATCTGTTTCCGTCCATATACTCGACCGGCTCCGACCAGCGCATATTGTGGCTGTCGACGCGCGGCGGACCGGCGCGGCCGTACGAGCTGCCGCTCGCCAAAGTAGGGCAGTATCCGGCGGAAGCGGTGGAGGTCGCGATTCTGCCCGACGGCTATTCGCACCGCGTCGCGCCCACGCCCACGCCGGGCGTATATCTGGGCGTGTGGGTGCAAGGTCCGGAAGGCACGCAAGACGTGTTCTATCGATTTTTCGAAAGGTAATCTGCCATGTATCCAAGCCGATTCACATCTCGTATTGCGCTGACGGTGCTGGCACTCGTGCTGTGCATGAGCTGCGCGAAAAAAGGCATCGAGATCGAGCCCTCGCCCGGCGTGTATCCCGCGCCGGAGAACACCAAATTTTCCGTCAAGGTCACACCCGAGCGCTTCGCCATTGGAGAGCCGGTGTCGCTGGAAGCCAGTCTCTTCAACGGCGGGGCGGAAGCGTTCCACAAAGAATTCCCGAGCGGCTGCATATGGGACATCGAAGTCGCGGACGAGAGCGGTCGCGTGCTCACGCCTGAGCGAATGTGCACCATGGCGATTACCAAGCTAGACCTCGCGCCGGGCGAGCTGCGCATGATGATGCGCGAATGGAAGGGCAACGACGATTACTTCAACATTAGCGAACCGCTCGCGCCCGGCCGTTACTTGATAACGGCTGGATTCATCGACGGTGGGCGCGTCGTGCCGATGTCGGAGCCGGTTTGGATCGAAGTCGTTGCGGCCAAGTCGAAGCGTTAAGGATTGCAGCAGCCACCCCACTCGGCTAGTCTAGGACCAGCCGCGGCGCCTTTCGCCCACGCGGCCAGGGAGGGTTCATGCGTCGACTTCTGCTAGTGGTATTCGCAGTCTGTCTGCTGACGGCGAGCGCAAGTTTTGCGCAAGTCGACTCCACGGCGGTCGATTCCACCGCGGCGCCCACGGATACCGTGACCACGCCGGCATCGGCTACTTCGGCGACGCAAGCACCGGTGGTCGTGCCGCCGACGTCGCAACCACGCCGGAAACTTCGCGATCGCGTCTACTTCGGCGGGAGTGTCACCCTCTCCTTCGGCGACGTGACGCGCATCGGCGTCTATCCGATGATCGCGTACAAATTCACGCCCAAGCTTTCGGTCGGCACCGAGTTGGGCTACGAATATCTCAAGTACGACGACATCGATCAGTCGGCGAACAATTATGGGGGAAGCGTGTTCGGGCGCTATCGGATCATTCCGCAGCTCTTCGCGCACGCCGAGTACCAGATGGTGAACTACGAGATCTTCACCAGCCCGACCACGTCGGAACGCGAATGGATTCCGTACTTGCTGTTTGGCGGAGGGCTGTCCTCGCGCATCGGCCCCAACACGTGGGGCTACGTCGAAGTCTTGTTCGACGTGCTCAACGACGAGCATTCGCCGTATGACGAGGGCGAGCCGATCATCAGCGCGGGAGTGGGCGTTGGTTTCTAGGCGTCGACCTACCATCCCTGTGCTGACGGCGATCATCGCGGTGTGTGCGATTGCAACGCTCGCTTTTGGGCAGTCGGTGCCGGAGACCGAGTCAGCTGCTTCGCAAGCTCACGGTTCGACTGGCACTGACTACTGGGGAATGTTGTTCGTCCTCGTTCTCTCCACCTTCATCGGTCTCGGCGTGATCGTGCGCGTCTCGCGCCTTCTGCACACGCCGTTGATGTCGCTCACCAATGCCATCTCCGCCATCGCGGTGGTCGGGTCCATCATCGTGACCGGCGGCGACCATCCCAAAGAGATTCGCATTTTGGGCGCCGTCGCGTTATTCGCCTCCATGACCAACATCGTGAGCGGATTCCTCATCACCGACCGCATGCTGAAGATGTTCAAGCAGTCGCCGAGTGAAGGGAAGAAGCCGTGATTCACAACATCGTCCAGGTCGCGTATCTGGCGGCGATGGTGTTGTTCATATTTTCCTTGCACGGGATGAACCATCCGCGCACGGCGCGGCGTGGCGTGTTCTGCGGCATTGCCGCCATGTTGCTCGCGGTCATCGCGACGTGGATCCAGCCCGAAGTAGTGAACCACGGCTGGATCATCGTCGCCATCATCGCCGGCTTCTTGGTGGGCGTGCCGCTGTCACGCGTGCCGCTGACCGCCGTGCCACAGCGAACCGCGCTCTCGCACGCGTTCGGCGGACTCGCCGCCGGCTTGGTGGGGGTGGCGAAGTATTACTTGTGGGTAGGCGAAGGCCCCGAGAACTTGACCGCGTTCCGCATGACCGCGATCGTGGCCGAGATCATTCTTGGTTTTCTCACCTTCACCGGAAGCTTGATGGCGGCCGGAAAGCTGCAAGAGCTCAAGTGGATCCCGCAAAGACCCGTCACCTATCGCGGGCAGAATCTCGTCAACATCGGCCTGCTTGGCGTCGCGGTAGTCGCGGGCGTGATACTGATCTACAACCCCACCGGAACACTGGCGCCGTTTTTGTTTCCGGTGATGATCGCGCTCTCGCTCTTGTTCGGTGTGCTCCTCGTCATTCCGATCGGCGGCGCCGACATGCCGACGGTGATCTCGATTCTCAATTCCTACGCCGGACTTTCCGCGGTCGCGATGGGATTCGTGCTCGACAACAAACTGCTGATCACCGCCGGCGCGCTCGACGGGTCCAGCGGTCTCATTCTCTCCATCATCATGTGCCGTGCCATGAATCGCTCGTTTACCAACGTGTTGTTCGGTGCGTTCGGACAGGTCCAGACCGCCAAGGCGGGCGCGGAGCAGAAGGTGTACAAGTCTGAGACCATCGAAGGTGCCGTGCAAGTGTTGGAGCAAGCGAGCCTCGTCGTCATCATTCCCGGCTACGGCATGGCGGTGGCCCAGGCGCAGCACCGCGTGCGCGAATTGCACGACCAGCTGACCAAGCGCGGCATCACGGTGAAATTCGCGATTCACCCGGTGGCGGGGCGCATGCCGGGACACATGAACGTGCTCTTGGCCGAGGCCGACGTGCCCTACAGCGATTTGGTGGAGATGGACGAAATCAATCCCGACATGCCGCAGTGCGACGTAGCCCTGGTGGTGGGAGCGAACGACGTCGTCAATCCGGCGGCGCGCATCGACAAGTCGAGCCCCATCTACGGCATGCCGATTATCGATGCCGACAAGGCCAAGACGGTGTACGCCATCAAGCGCAGCAAGAACCCGGGTTTTGCGGGCATCGATAATGAACTTTATT
>JAICFA010000183.1 GCA_025923935.1 Candidatus Krumholzibacteriia bacterium | reverse complement strand
CTATATCCTGCGCTCGCGCTTGCTTTCGTTGCGTTCACGCAATCCGTCCTCGCGCGCGCGTCGCTGGTCGCGGTCGCGGTCGCGCTGTTCATGCTGTCGTACGGTGGCACGGCGCTGCAATTCGCGCACGCCGCCGCGTACGGTCAGAATCTAGCCGCGGGCTGGTATTGGGTGCTGGCCGCCGTCGTCCTCGGTGGCGCACGGAATCGCAGCGGTGGGGGACGTGCGCGCTGGGTCGCGATGGCCATACTCGCATTCGGCGGCGCATTGGTGCACGTCGGAGTAGCACTCCACGCCGCCATTCTCGCGGCGTCGGTGGTCGCCTTCGCGCGCTGGCTCGGGCGTCGCTATCGCGATGCACTCGTCACGGCGCTGATTCTCGTCGGTGCAGCGGGGTTGGGTGCCCTGGCGCGCCTCGGCTTCGAACGCCCCGGTGCCAATCTCCTCCATGCGCATGTGCAAGGCGTGCTTTTCGTGGGACCCGATCACTTCGTGATGAGCCCTATGGAGATCCTGCGGCAGTTTGGCATGGTGTTCCTGGGCTCGCTATTGCTCGTGCCGGTCTTGGCGGCATGTGCGCGGCGTCGCAGCGATGCGCGCGCGGTGCTGGCGCTGTGTGTGCTTCCGCTCGTCGTCGCGTTTGTTCCACCGTTGGCCACCGCGGTCTACGGCCAAGCGAGCTACATGCTGTCGCGTGCGCTCTTGAACGCGCCCGTGTTCGCCGCGGCCGCGATGCTGCTGGCCGCTATTGTCACCGGCGCACGGCGCGGTGACATGATCACGCGCACGGCGGCGGCGCTGGCGGTGGCGATTTGGGCGCTGGCATTCGTGCGTCCCGCGGTCGACGCCACGCGCGCCGATGTGGGGCGCAAGCGTCCTCCGCTGGATTCGTCGCTGCGAGCCCTGGTCGACGAGGTGGCCCGGCTGCCGGATGATGCCGTCGTGTTGTCCGACCCGGCGACGTCCTACCTATTGAGCGCGTTCTGCTCGAACCGCGTCGTCGCGTCGTACGAGCAGCACGGCAACCCGCGCGATGCGTACCCGCTGGATCGTTTGCAAGCGGTGCGCGACGTGTTATCTCCCTTCGCCGAGGTACACCGCGGCGTCGATGCGTGCCGGCGCTTCGGCGTTCGCTATGTGGTGGTTTGCGGCCGTGCACTGACGGCATCGCCGGGCTTCATGAGCGAATGGGACGCACGCTTGTTCGCGCCGAGCTGCGAGCGCTTGCGCACGGTCGGCGGTCCGTATCGTCTGGTGAGCGATGCGGCTGCCAGGGAGTCGATGCGCTGGGCGATCTTCGCCGTCATGCCAAAGCAAGCGGTGGAGATACCACCGGATCGAGCGCCGCCCCCGGTCATCGCCGGCTCTGTTGCGGTGCTTCCGTGTGAGGTGGCAGCACCCGACCTGGCCTTCGAAGTGGTCGGCATCGCCGTGGCTCCGCCGTCGGCGTCTCCCGGCGACTCGGTGACGATCACGCTGGCGTATCGCCGCGACATCGACACGCCCTTCGGATTTCCGTCGTGGCTGCATGTTCGTTTCGACCACGCGACCGTCGTCGGTGCGACATCGGTTTTGGGCGACAAGTACAAGCGTCGCTTCGAAGAGCGCCGCGGCGGCTACGTGGCGCGCTTTCGCGCCGATTTACAGCCGGGGCGCGGGGTGTTCGAGCCGGATTTGTGGCCCATCGGCACCCCGCTCTACGAAGTGTTTCCGTTCGTCATCCCGGCGCATGCGCGCGCGGGGCGCTATCAAGTCGAGGTGAGCGTCGAGCGCGATGCGATGCTGCCCAACTTCCACGCGCGCGATCTGCTCTACAATCGCGACCACTATTCAGGGACCGCGTGCGCCGTGTTCGAGGTGCGGCCGCGCGGCGAGGCGGGCGAATGATTCGCGTGGTCTACACCGTGGACGCGCCCTTCCTGGGAGGAGCGGAGCACTATGTCGCGCGCCTCGCCACCGGGCTCGACCGCCTGCGCTTTTCGCCGGCGGTGGTGATGCGCTCGAACGATGTGGACGACTCCTTGCTGGCGTGGGCGGCGGAGCTGGAATCGTCGGGGATTCCCGTGACGCGCGTGCGCATGCGCTTGCCGTTTCGTCCGGGCGACGCGGTGCCGATCTATCGCGCCCTGGCCGCGATCGAGCCCGACGTCGTGCACGTCAACATGCCCGGCCCCTACAGCGCGCAAATGGGGTTGCTGGCACCGCTCGCGCGCTTGGCCGGCGCGCGCGTGGTGATCACCGAGCATCTGCCGATGGTCCCGCGCCTGTGGAAGCGCGACCTCGTGAAGCGCCTCGCCGTGGGCTTCGTCGACGCGGCGGTCACCATGACGCGGGCCAACGCGGAGCTGATGGTGAACCGCCAGGGATTCCCGCGGCGGCGAGTACGCGTCGTCGAAAACGGAGTCCGCGCCGCCTTCGGCACGCGCGAAGGGGACAGCAACGCGCGCGCCGACCTCGGCCTCGAGGCCGGTACGGTGGCGTTTGTGTTCGTAGGCAATCTTATCGAGCACAAAGGATTACGGCGTGTTATTGAAGCGCTTTCGAGTTTGGCGACAGGGTGGCGGCTGGTGGTGGTGGGGACCGGGCCGGAGGCCGGTCCGGCGCGCGCACTGGTCTCACGCCTGGGCGTGGGCGAGCGGGTGGTGTTTCTCGGGCGGTGTTCCGCCGAGCACGTCGAGCGGGTCGTCGCCGCGTGCGACGTGCTGGTGCTGCCCTCGGCGGTGGAGGGACTGCCCTACGTAATTCTCGAAGCGATGGCGTGCGCCAAGCCGGTGGTGTCGTCGCGCGTGTTCGGCATTCCCGAGGCGGTGATCGAGGGCGAGACCGGCTTGCTGGTGTCGCCGGACGACGTGGCCGGCCTCGCGGCCGCATTGCACACTCTCGCCGGCGATCCGGCGCTGCGCGCTCGCATGGGCCGCGCGGGGCGCGCGCGCTTCGAGGAGCGCTTCACGTTGGAGCGCCAGCTTCGCGTCATGTCCGCGCTGTATCGCGAGCTGGTGACGGGAGAGCCGGGGGGCGTGGGGTCGTGAGCCGCGCGCGCATATTGCTCGTCAAGCCGGTGCTGCCGTATCCGCCCGACCAGGGGACCAAGGTGGTGTCGATGGCGCTCATCGACGCGCTGGCGCCCGCGCACGACGTCACCGTGCTCGCTCGCTTGTTGGATCCGGGTGAAGAGCGCTATGTGCGCGAGCTGGAAGCGCGCGGCGTGCGCGTTATCGCGACGTTGCCCGCCAATCTCGCCTCGACGGCGGCGCGCGTCGCCTACAAGCTCGCGTATTCCGCGCGCGCGGCCGTGACGAAGCGCTCTTTGAAGAGTCTCTACGATTGTCCCGGCAGCACGGTGCGCGCGGCGCGCGAGCTTGCGCGCGAGCCCTTCGATCTTGTCATCCTCGAGTATTGGCAGTTATATCCGCTGCTCGATGTGTTTTCGCGCCATAACACGGTATTGCTCACGCACGACATCGATGGGCAGGTGTTTCGAGCGCGTGCCGCGATCGAGCGCGACCTGCGTACGCAGCTGCGCGCGCGCACGACGTGGCGGCGCGAAGCGCGCGAGGAGGCCGACGCATACCGGCGTGCGGCGCGCGTGTGGGCGCTGACTCCGCGCGACGCCGAGGAAGTACAGGCCATCAGCGGACGGCGCGCCGATGTGCTGCCGTTCGGACTCGAGGAAGGCGCTTTCGTGGGCCAGATCGAGCCGCGCACCTCGCGCGAGGTGCTGCTGGTGGGTGCGATGCACTCGGCCTTCAACCGCGACGCCGCGGTGCACTTCGTACGCGACATTTACCCCGCGATTGCGTCTTTGCCCGGCCTGCGAGTCACGATCGTGGGCGGTAACTTGCCGCCGGAGATCGCGGATTTCGCCGCTATGCGCGACGTCGATATTCCCGGTCACGCGCCCGACATCGCTCCGTTCATGCGCCGTGCCGCCTGCATGGTGGTACCGCTGCGCTTCGCCGGCGGCATCCGCATACGCATTTTGTACGCAATGGCGGCCGGTCTACCGGTGGTGTGCAGCCCGGTCGCAGTGGAGGGAATGGGCTTCGAACCGGGCCAAGATGTGCTCATGGCTACTACTCCGGCCGAATACCGCTCCCACATAGAGCGCTTGCTGGACCATGCTACCTATGGGCAACTAATTGCCCGAGCGTCGCGGGAGAAGGTCTGGAACCTCCATGGCCCCGAGGCTAGGGGGCCCGGTTTGCGCGCCTTCGTGGAGCGTGCAATGGCGGAGGAGCAGTCGTGACGCCTCAAAACGCCTCCGAGCGGTTGAAAATGGCCAAAATAGGGGCTGGTGTGGCGGGGTCTAACTGTGCTAGAATCAACCGACTCGCGTCAGGGGGCAAGGGTCAACGTATCCGGGTGTCATTAATGGCTTTCAAGCAGACGGTTCCCTTCCTGGACCTAACGCTGCAGCACCGGGCAATTCAGGGTGAGATTTCCGCGGCAGTCGAGCGCACGCTCGATCGCGGCGACTTCATTCTGGGCGGCTCGCTCGAGGAGTTCGAACGCGAATTCGCGCGCTACTGCGACTGCGAATACGCGGTCGGGTTGAGTTCGGGCACTGCGGCGTTGCACGTCGCGTTGGTCGCGTTGGGCATCGGAGCCGGTGACGAAGTTGTCACCGTTCCGAACTCGTTCATTGCGACGGTCGAAGCCATTCTGTACACGGGGGCCACACCGGTCCTCGTCGATGTCGATCCCGATACGTTCTGTCTCGATCCCGAGACGTTTGAGCGCGCGATCTCACCTCGCACCAAAGCGGTCATTCCCGTGCATCTCTACGGACAGCCGTGCGACATGCAGTCGATCCTCGACATCGCGTCCCGTCATGGGATCGCAGTGATCGAGGACGCTTGCCAGGCGCACGGGGCAACGATCGACGGTCGCAAGGTCGGTTCCTTTGGAGCCGCGGCGGCGTTTTCGTTCTATCCGACCAAGAACCTGGGGACGATCGGCGACGGCGGGGCACTCACGACCAACGACCGCGAGCTGGCCACGGCCGTGAAGGCATTGCGCCATCACGGCCAGCTCGAAGCCAACGTGTTTCCTCGGGTCGGTTTCAATTACCGACTCGACACACTGAAGGCGGCGGTTTTGGGCGTGAAGCTCGCACGGCTCGACGCCTGGAACGAGAGACGGCGCGAGATCGCCGCACGGTATCGCGAGCGCTTAAGGGGCACTGAGTTCGTTTTTCAGAAGCGCGTCGCGGGATCCGATCCGGTGTTTCACATTTTGGCGGCGAAACACCCCCGTCGAAAAGCCGTGCTGGACGCACTCAGCGCGGCCGGCGTCGGCTGGGGGAAACACATCGTCACACCTGCTCATTTACAGCCCGGTTACGTCGACCTGGTCCGCACGGGAGGGTCGCTACGGGTTAGCGAAGCGTTGTCGCACGAGCTCGTCTCGCTTCCGGTTTTTCCGGAGCTCACCGACGAGCAAGTGGACTACGCATCGGAAGTATTATCCAAGGTCGAAGTCTCGGTCTGAGTCGGAATTGCACCCACCAGCTTTAAGAAGGTCAGCAGCCGTGAAGAAGAATCTTGCAGCCTTCAGATACTCCGATCAGAAAGTGATCCCCCTGTACGTGTCGGAAGGAGCCCGGGGAGCGTTTCCGCTCGCTCCGGTTTCCGCCGGTTCGCGATACGCGAGCATGTCGGCCAAACGCGCGCTCGACGTGATGTTTTCGATCGCCGTGATGGTCGTCGGCATGCCGTTTTATGCCCTCATCGCGGCGATGATCAAAGTCACGTCGGAAGGCCCCGTGCTGTTCGTCCAGGACCGCGTGGGCCGCGATGGCCGCCCGTTCAAGTTCTACAAGTTCCGCACCATGCTGGTGGACTGCACCGACCAGCAGCACCGGAACTTTGCGGAGGACTTCATCAAGGGCCGTCTCATGCACGACGAGGAGAACGGCCGCGTCTTCAAGCTCAAGAACGACCCGCGGATCACCGCGATCGGCCGTTTCTTGCGCCGCACCAGCCTCGATGAGCTGCCGCAGTTCATCAATGTGCTGCGCGGTGAGATGACCTTGGTAGGGCCTCGTCCGCCCTTGGCGTACGAGCTGGCTCATTACAAGGAATGGCATCGCGGGCGCCTGGCGGTAAAGCCCGGCCTCACCGGCCTGTGGCAAGTCAGCGGTCGCAGCACCGTCCCGTTCGACGAGATGGTGATGCTCGACCTCTACTACATCGAAAATTGGTCGCTGGCGCTCG
>JAICFA010000182.1 GCA_025923935.1 Candidatus Krumholzibacteriia bacterium | reverse complement strand
GTGACCGTGACGCCGCGCCTGATCGGCGGCAAGGAGGCGCCGTCGCTCTTGGACGGCGAAGGTTTTCTGTGGAAGGAACACATCGCGTTGAAGCTGGTCTCTTCGCGGCGGGTGGGCGAAGAGATCTTCCTGCACTATCGCGTCGCGGCGGCTAGACGTCGGCCAGCACGGACTGCGCGTGCCCGGCGACCTTGACCTTGCGATAGATCTTCGACACGTTCCCGTCTTCGTCGATGACGAACGTCGACCGTTCGATCCCCTTCACGATTTTTCCGTACATCGATTTCTCGTTGATGACGCCGTAGAGGTTGCACACCTCGCCGGTGCTGTCGCTCAAGAGCGGGAAGGGCAGGTCGTACTTGGCGCGAAACTTTGCCTGCGCCTTGACGGAGTCCTTGCTGACACCGAGCACCACGGCGTTCTTGCGTTGGAATGCGGCGATTTCATCACGGAAATCGCAGGCTTCGGCCGTTCAGCCGGGGGTATCGGCTTTGGGGAAGAAGAAGAGAACGACGGTCTGGCCGCGCAGTGCGGACAGCGTCACGGGAGTGCCGTCATCCGACGGGAGAGTGAAATTGGGAGCGGGCTTTTTTTCTTCTATCATCGCTACGCCCTTCGTCGGCGGTCCTGCAAGGTTTCGCGAATGCGCTCCAGCAGCGAATACGACACCGGAGGCTCGCCCAGATTATCACGGCCGGCGAATCCATGGAAGTCGGACCCCCCCGAGATCAGCAAACCGCGGTCGCGCGCGATGCCGAGCAGCTTGTCGATCACGATGGGACGATGATAGGGATGGAACACTTCCACACCGTCGAAGCCGTGATCGAGAAGACCGGCGAGGTTGTCGTCGTTGCCGTCTAGATAATGGCCCGGGTGCGCGACGAACGCGAGTCCGCCGGCGTTGTGGATGTTCGCCACCGCTTCGCTGGGACTCATCTTCTGTTTCTCGACGTAGGCCGGACCCCCTTCTCCAATAAAGCGCGCGAACGCTTCGCCGTGGTCGGCGACGTAGCCCGCTTCCAGCATCGCTTCGGCGATGTGCGGGCGACCCAGTGCCCCGCCGCCCGCCTTCGCCAGCACTTTCTGGACGTCGAGATTCACCCCGCTCTCGCGCAACAGCTCGACGATCCGAATGCCGCGCCGCTCGCGCGACGCGCGAAACTCGCGCAGCGAATCCTGCAACGCCTCGTTGCCCGGGTCGACGCCGTAGCCGAGCACGTGCAAGTCGTGGGTGCCGTATTCGCACGACAGCTCCACACCGGTCAAGACCTCGATGCCCACCTGCTTGGCGGCGTGCTCGAGCTCGCCGTAGCCGTCTAGCGAATCGTGGTCGGACAGCGCGATGGCGCTGATGCCCTTCCACTTGGCCAGGTCGACCAGCACCGAGGGCGCGTGAACGCCGTCGGAATAGTTGGAGTGCATGTGCAGATCGATGCGTCTCTCGTCCACTGCGGTCCTTTACACGTCGTGAAGCGAATGCGATGATGCGCGCGGGCTTCTCCGCTTTTCAAGGAGGTTTTCCGTGCCCCGTTCCTCCGGACGGCCCCAAACCATTCTACTCTACGCGGCGAGCGATTCCGACGCCGACATGCTGTACGCGACGCGGTTCTTCGCCCCCGACCCGTTCCTCTTTATACGCAGCTCCGGCGGCAAACGCCTGCTCGTCATGAGCGACCTGGAGATCGACCGCGCACGCGCGCAGTCCAACGCGCACCGCGTATTGTCGTTTTCGCGCTACGCGGCGGCCGCGGAAAAGCACCTCAAGCGCCCGCCGCATCCCGCCGACACCATCATCGAGGCGCTGCGCGATCTGCGCATTCGCGCGGTGACCGTACCCGCCAGTTTTTCCTCCGGCTTGCTCGAGCGGCTGCGCGCCCGCCGCGTTTCCGTGCACGTCGCAGATGGTGCGCTGTTTCCCGAGCGTGCGTTCAAGTCGCCGGCGGAAGTGAAAGCCATCGCGGCGGCGATGCGTGCGACCGAAGCCGGCATGAGTGCCGCACTCGAGCTCTTGCGACGCGCGCGCGTGCGCAACGGCTGGGTGGTCCTCGAGGGCCGCCGCCTGACCGCGGAGGAAGTCCGGCGCGCCGTCGACGCGGCCGTGCTCGCAGCGGGCTGCTTGCCCGCGCATACCATCGTGGCGCCCGGCCGCCACGGCTGCGATCCGCACGACGAAGGCAGCGGACCCATTCGCGCGGGACAACCGGTCATCGTCGACATCTTTCCGCGCGCGCAGAAGACGGGCTACTTCGGCGACATCACGCGCACCTTCGTCAAGGGACGTCCCAGCCAGATGGTGCGCGCCATGTACGACGCGGTGTACGACGGACAACGGCTGGCGCTGCGCTCGATTCGTCACGGCGTGCGCGCGCGACAGATTCACGACGCGATACACGCGTTGTTCGCGGAACGCGGGTTCAAGAGTGGCAAGATCGACGGCCGCATGCAGGGCTTCTTCCACGGAACGGGTCACGGCCTCGGGCTCGAGATTCACGAGGCGCCGCGCGTCGCGGCCAACGACACCGTGTTGGAAGCGGGAATGGTGGTGACGGTCGAGCCCGGCCTTTACTACTGGCCCCACGGCGGCGTGCGCATCGAAGACACCGTCCTCGTGAAGCGGGGCGGCATCCAGAATCTCACGCGCTTTCCGAAACTGTTCGAAGTGCCGTGACGGTTAGTTCTCTGCGCCCGCGGCGTTGAGCCGCGCTGCGCCGCCGTTCACGTAGCCGATCCACAAGCCGGCGCCGTCCGGCGAATACACCAGGCGCACGCGGTCGTGGGTGAGCCCGCCGCCGGTGTTGTAGCCCTGCCAGGTGCCGTCGTTTTTCAAGCGCGCAACGCCGTTTTGCGTGGCGACCCAAATGGTCGAGCCGCCGCCCGGGGCGGCCGCGCGCGTCACCGAGTAAATCGTGTTCGACGGGAGCCCGTGCGTCATGTTGAAGTTGGTCCAGATGGCGGAATCGACCGACACGCGGGAAATCCCCTTGGTCGACGTCGCAACCCAGAAGATGCCTTCCGCCGCCTGCGGGTCGTCCGCGTCGAAGTAGATCGCGTTGATATTCGGCTCCGGCAGGCCCGAGTTCTCGGTGGTGTAATCGATCACCGTCGAGCCGCGCGACACGGTGATGCCGGCGTCGGGAAGCTGTCCCGTCGATTCGTCCTCCACACTCTCCACGCGCGGTCCATACCAGCTCTCGAACCCGGCCGTCGTGTTTCTCACCGCGACACTCGACACCACCGGGCGCGTCAGGTCGTCGAACTCGGTGAACGAATTTGCTGCCGGATCGTAGATGCTCACGTTGTCATTGGTGGCGAAGTACAACTTATTTTCGTCGACCAAGACCGCGATGTCGGCGACAAAGGGATGGGTCAATCCATCGGCCACGTTCTTCGCCGTCCAGGCGTCGTCCGCGACGTCGTAGATCCCGAAGCCGCCGCCCCACGTCGCGACGTACACTTTGCCGTCGTGCTCGACCATGTCGCGCACTTTCGGGTTGGGAAGGCCGTTGAGCTCGTTGACGATGTCGGCGCTGCCGCTGTGCTGCGTCGCCGACAGGCTGGGATAGCGCGCGATACCCTGCTCGGTGCCCATCCACAGCTCGCCGTTGCTGACCGCAAGGATCGCAAAGACGTCGTTATTGGGAAGGCTCTTCGAGCCCTTGGCGTAGGTCTGCGTGGTCTGGATTTGGGGCGGCAGCTCAGGCGCCGGAACCGTCACGTCGTCATCGCATGCCGCCACGGCGACGATCAGCGACAAAGTGGCAAAGCGTGCCGCGCGAACGGCGAGCGTTTTCGAATCCAACGTGCGAACCTCCGAAATGACGGCCGATATGCCTGCAGCTGTGGGGGGGTGACCCGACGCCCGTCCCATGGGCACCCGAGTCACCGGCATCATAAGCCCCGACGGGCTGAAAAGTCAACGGGTTCGGCCTATTGGCCGTCGCTCGGTCCGAGGGTTCCCCTCCGCTAGGTCCTCGCGCGAGAGCCGCAATATGGTGTTTATATCGCGCTGCGTAATCGCGTTCGGGGAATCCCTCGGACCTCGCCTTTAGCCGAGAGCATCCTTGATAGCCTGGGCCTTACGAGGCGAGAGGCCTGGGACGGCAGCCACTGCCTCAACCGGAGCCTTACGAATACGGTCGACGCTGCCGAATTCAGCCAGCAGGCGGCGTTTGAGGATCGCGCCGACTCCGGGGATGCCGTCCAGCTTGGACTCGCCCATGCCGCGACCGCGCAGGACGCGGTGGTAGCCCACGGCGAAGCGGTGGGCCTCGTCGCGGATGCGTTCGAGGAGGAAGAGCGCGGGAGACTCGCGGTCGAGGAGAATGGAGTCGTCCATGCCGGGGAGGTAGACGCGCTCCTGGCCGCGCATCTTCCGGTTCTTGTCGTCGCGGACCTTGGCCAGTGCGATCACCGACACGGCGTCGACACCGAAGTGCTTCATGACATCCAGTGCCACGTTCAGTTGTCCTTTCCCACCGTCCACAATCAGGAGGTCGGGAAGGTTGCCGTCCTTCAAGCCGCGCATGATGCGGCGCTCGAGGACTTCGCGCATCATGCCGGTGTCGTCCGAACCCGCCACGGTGCGGATCTTGTAACGGCGGTAGAACGACTTCGCGGGCTCGCCGTCGATGAACACCACTCCCGACCCGACCGCCTTCGAGCCCTGGATATTGGAGATGTCGAAGCACTCGATGCGGCGTGGGTAGCGCTCTATCGAAAGCATCTCTTGGAGGTCCTCCAAGACGGCGGTGTTGCGCGCGCTGCCGTCGCCATCCTCGAACGCGACGCGCGCGTTCTTGCGCGCCAGCTCGACCAGCTTGCCGGGCTGGCCGCGCTTGGGCACGGTGATGTGGACGCGGCGCTTGGCCTTCTCCGAAAACAAGACCTCCAGCGCTTCGCGATCCGGCAGCTCGTCCGATACCAAGATCTCGTCGGGAACGTTGGCGCGCGCTTGGTAGTACTGGTTCACGAAGGACGCCAGGTGCTCACCGGTTGCTTCCAGCGCATTGCCGTGGCGGAAGGTTTCGGCGTCCTGTACCTCGCCGCTACGCACCGACAGGAGCTGGATGACGAGGCGCTCGCCGCGCCGGTAGACGGCGAACACGTCGCGCTCCGAACGCTGCGGCGAGCTGATGCGCTGGCGTTCGATGACGCGCTGCAGCGCGAACAGCTGGTCGCGAGTGCGCGCGGCTTCTTCGTAGCGGCGCTCGGCCGACTGTCGTTCCATGGTGTCGCGCAGCGATTTCAATAGCTCGTCGCCGCGGCCCTTCAAGAACATCGTCACGCGCCTGATGGTCTCCGCGTAGTCTTGCGGATCGGCGCGCCCGACGCACGGAGCGGGACATCGCTTGATGTAGTGATAGAGACACGGCCGCGTGCGGCTCGCGAAATCGGCGTCGGTGCAGGTGCGCATGGGAAAAATGCGCCCGATGGTGCGCAGCGTTTGCCGCACCGAACCGGCCGACGCGAACGGACCGAAATACACGGCCCCGTCGCGGCGTGGGCGGCGCACGACGGTCAGACGCGGGTACGCGTGGTCGGTGCTCAAGCGCAGGTTGACGTATGTCTTGTCGTCCTTGAAGACGACGTTGTAGCGCGGGCGATGCTTCTTGATGAGGTTGTTCTCGAGGATCAGCGCTTCTTGCTCGGTGTCGGTGACGACGTACTCCAACGAGCGCGAGCGCCGCACCAAGAATTCGATGCTGGCGCGGCCGTCGCCGCTTTCGCGGAAGTAGCTGCGCACGCGCACCCGCAAGGACTGCGCCTTACCGACGTAGAGCACCCGCCCCAATTCATCCTTAAAAAGATAGACTCCGGGATTGGGCGGGAATTTAGCCGCCGCCTCCTGTAGTTGAGTCTCGAGCTGCTCCACGTGCTTTTCCATAATTGGCTCTGGGGGCCGCGCCACTTTTCAGTGACAAGCTAACCCTAATTCACTGTTAACGATAACATACTCCCCGGGGGGGCAGGCTTGATTCCGGGCCGCCGTAGGAATATTCTTACCCCGAGTACCGATTCTATACCGAACGGAAATCCCCTAGTGGAGTTCGAAGTACCATGAATCCACATACCCAAGAATCACTCGATGCCGCCCGCGTCGCACTTTTATTTCAGGCGCTGATCAAGAACGCGTTCGACGTGGTGAAGGTCGTCGACTTGGAGGCGCGCACCATTTTCGTCAGCGCATCAGTGGAGCGGGTGCTGGGGTACCAACCGCGCGAGCT
>JAICFA010000181.1 GCA_025923935.1 Candidatus Krumholzibacteriia bacterium | reverse complement strand
GGTAACACCGTGCCGGGATTCAGCGGCAACGCGATCATTATCGCCAACACCGGCCCCGGCAGCATCTCGCCGGAGTCGATCGTGTTCTCGAACGGCGAGTGGCAAGGCAACATGGTGTTCCGCGGCGCGGGCGGTGCGGTGTCCATCACCGTGTCCGACTTCTCGGCGCCGCCGCACACCGGCACCAGCAACAATTTCGTCGTCAATCCGGGCCCGGTGGCCAAGCTGCAAGTCTTGCTGCCGGGGCAAACGCCCGCGGGCGGCACGTCGACCGGCTTCACCGGAACGCCCACTGACCAACAGGCCGGCACCAACTTTAATTTGACCGTGCGCGCCTGCGACGCCTTCTGGAACCGTGTTCCTGGCATCACTCACACGGTGGCGCTGTCGTCGACGGACGCCTTCGCGCAGATGCCGGCGACGATCAATCTGGTCAATGGCGAGCTGGTGCTGCCGATTCGGTTGTTCCGCTCGGGCATTCAGACCATCACCGCGAGCGACGTCACCGACAACTCGATCACGTCGCACACCTCGAGCGGAGTGCGCATCAACGGCGGCCCGTTTGCGCGCATCGTACTGGTGTGTCCGGGTGAGTTCATCGCCCCGGGAACGGCGGAAGGCCGCTCGGGTACGGCGACCGATCAGTCGATCAACTTTGCGTTCACGGTGACGATTTTCGCCACCGACCAATGGTTCAATCCGGTCAGCGGTGTGACCGACATGATTCACCTGACCTCGGGCGATCCGCTGGCACAGCTGCCGCCCGACGCCGCCATGGTCGACGGTATCGCATATATGAGCGTGCGTCTGTCCACCGGCGGCTTCCAGCAGATCACGGCCAACAACGCATCACGCTCGATGCCGACTAGCACCACGCAGGTACGCGCCATCTCGAGCGGCTTCCACCTCGAAGCCGACGTGTCGCCCACCAACGTGCAAGCCGGTGAGCAGTTCACCCTGACGGTACGCGTCACCAACGATGCGGGTAGCACCATTCAGGAGATCAATTCGTTCGTCACCGTCGAGGTGCAGAACGCGACCACACAGGCTCCGGGGCGCGGCACGCTGGCTAACACCCAATTCCAGCTGCTGCAAGGGCAACGCACCATGGCCGAGTTTTACACCTTCGCCGAGCCGATCGTCTTGATCGTGCGCGACGACGCGGGCAACGCGCCGGCCGCGACCGAAGTCATCACCGTCTCGCCGGGTAACCCGGCCGAGCTCAATCTGGCCAGCAGCCCCACGTGGGTGGGCGGCAACCAGCACTGCACGGTGCGCGCGTCGGTGGTCGACGCGTACGGCAACGGCGTGCCCAATCGCGCCGTCGACTTCATCCGCATCGGCGGTAACGGCGTGTTGACGGCGATCGATTCGCTAACGGCCGCCAACGGTGTCGCGCGCTGCGACCTACACGCCGCGCGCCAGCCCGAGCAGAACGTCATTCGTGCGACCTCGGGCGCGCTGAGCGACGAGCTCACCATCGAGACGGCGTTCGTCGACCCGGCTGCACCGGGCGGCTACGTCACCAACTATCCGAATCCGTTCCATCCCGGCGAAACGCCGACGACGATTGCCTACAAGCTCAAGGACAACGCCACGGTGACGATGAAGATCTACACGCTCACCGGCGGCCTGGTCTACCAGCAGAGCTTCAACTCGGGACAACCGGGAGGACGAACGGGACTGAACGAAGTTCAGTGGGATGGGCGTAACGGCTCCGGCCAACAAGTCGCGAGCGGCGGTTACGTACTCGAGATTCAGGCCGCGGGCAACGGCGAAACGATGCACACCATGCGCCGCAAAATCGCGGTTGTTCGCTGATCGGGAGGAACGACATGTATCGTGCCGAATATCTTCAAACGATCGATGGTCTGTTCTCGACTCCGCGCTTGCGCGTGCGTACCCGGCTGCGAGTGCTGGTGCTGGCCGCACTGGCGCTGGCCGCGCCGGCCTTGACGCAGGCGCAGGAGGCCAACAGCGGACTTCCGGGCGATTGGCTGGCCCGCTACACCTCGGCGCGCTCCATCGGACTGGGTGGTGCGTTCATCGCCGCCGCCGACGAGCCCATGGGCGCGGTGTGGAACCCGGCGTGTCTCTCGCTGGCGCTTCAGAACGAAGTGCACTTCGAGACGGCGCGCTATTTCGAAGACACCTCCATCAACGGCTTGAGCTTCGTCATTCCGGCGCGCCGGCTCCCGACCATCGGCTTCACCGTGCTGTCGATGAGCTCGGGTGAGTTTGAAAAGACCAATGAGATGAACGAGTCGCTGGGCTCCTTCGACCAGGGCGAGATGGCGTTCCTCTTCTCCGTCTCGAAGGCCTTCACACCGCGCTTCGCGCTCGGCGCCAACGTCAAAGTGGTGCGCCAGCAAGTGGAAGATTTCGACGCGTCCGGTGTGGGCGCCGACGTCGGTGCGAGCTTCGCGCTGACACCGCGCGTGCGCCTGGCGGCATCGGTGTTGAACGTGGGCGGTCCGACCTTGCAAGCGCGCGACATCGCCGAGTCGTATCCGATGGAAGCGCGCGGCGGCGTGGCCCTTGGATTCATGAACAACCGCGGTCTGTTGAGCCTCGAGGTCGACCACCGCGAAGGCCCGGGGACGTCGTTCCGCGCCGGCACGGAGATGTGGTTCTACGACCGCTTCGGCCTGCGCGTGGGCTACTTCGAAGACGAGCCCGCGGGCGGTTTCAGCTATCGATTGAACGAAGCGATGCGTTTCGACTACGGCATGTCGGATCACGAGCTCGGTGCGGTGCACCACCTCGCGGTGTCGTACCGCTTCGGCGGTTTCTTCGCCAATTCGTCCGCGTCGCCGGAAGTCTTCTCCCCGCTGGGCGAGGAGTCGGTGACCAAGATCAACATTCGCGCGAAGACCAAGGCCGAAACCAAGCAGTGGCAGCTCGACATCGTCGACAAGCACGGACAAATCGTGCGCTCGTTCGGCGGCCCCGGTGTACCGCCCGCCCACGTGATGTGGGACGGCAAGGATGAAGCCGGTATGACGCTGCCCGACGGCAAGTATCACTACCGCCTCGTCGTCACCGACGAAGACGGTCGCATCTTGAAGACCGACCAGAAGACGGTCGAAATCACCACCACCGGCCCGCAGGGCGGTGTGCCCGTCATCGTGGAGTAACGCAACCATGCGTCACGTTTCCAAGCATTCGAAGTTCAACGTGCGGAGCCTGGCCGTGGTACTCGGGGTGCTCATCTGCGCCTCGAGTGCCGCCGCGGGGGACAAGGCGTCGCGCCCGAGCGAATCGCTCGCCGATATCGGCATGGCGCTGGAAGCCGCGCGCAAGCTCCCCGCCGCCGAGCGCGACGCCGCGCTGGCATCGCTGCAGCAGCGCATCGACGTGGTGTTGGACGGCAACGTGCCCGACAACCGCCGCGCCGCCGCCAACTTCCTCGCCGGCGAGATCCACTTTGCGGCCGCGCGCTACAACGAGGCGTATCACGCCTTCCGCGAAGCCGAGAAGAACGCCAAGAACGATCCCATCGCCGACGACGCCGCTTTGGGCGCGATGCAGTCGCTGGATGCGACCGGCGGTCACGCGAGTGTCCAGAAGGAATGGGACAAGTGGTTCAAACAATACGGGCGTAGCTCGGCTACCAGTGACGCGTTGATGGCCCGCGCCTGGACGGCGATTCGCGACGACAGCACCAAGCTCGCGAGCAAAGCACTGACCGAAGCGCGCACGCGCTTCCCCTGGAGCGAGCGCGATCCGCGTTATGCGCTCGCCCTGAGCACCGTCGCCTATTTGGAAGGACGCTACGCCGATGTCACCGTGCAGCCCTCGGGCTCGCCGCTGGACGGTTCGTGTCTGTACCTGCGTGCGCTCACCGAAGAAGCGCTGAAGCGCCCGCTGCAGGCGGCCGCCCGCTACCAAGACGTGGTCGACCGCGACCCGCGCCTGCGCGACTTCGCCATGCTGGCCAAGGCCAACGTGTTTTTGAAGAGCGGCTCGCACAAGAGTGCGGCCGAAGAATTCGCGAACGTTGCCAATCGCGCGCAAGATCCGGCCGTGGTCGCGGAAGCGCGCCTGCGCAACGCCACCGCGGTGTACCTCTCCGGCGACGCGGAGAACGGATCGCAGAAGCTGCGCGAAGTCGCGTCCTCGTACCAAGGGAGCGCGGTCGCGGGCCGCGCGCAAGCGGTGCTGGGCGAGGCGTTGTTCCAGGCGGGGAGATACGAAGAAGCCATCACCGAGTTCAACCAGGTGTTGACGAGGTATTTCCGCCATGGGCTCGCCTCGCTCGCCCAATATCGCATCGGTCGCTGCCTCGACGCGCTCGACCGCTCGGCCGAGGCGCAGGGAGCCTACCAGGCGGTGGTCGCGGGTTATCCGACTTCGCGTGAAGCACCGGCGGCGGCGTACTTGGCCGGCACCGGATTGCTCAGGCAGAACAAGCCGCAGTCGGCAGTACAGTACTTCCGTCTCGTGCTCGACCGTTACGCGCGCGACACCGGCACCGGCACCATCGAGTTCGCGACCCCGGAACGACAGGAGTTGGTGGAAGCGTCGTTGTGCTTGCTCGAGCTTTCGTACCACCGTTCGGGGAACCTTGGACTCCTCTCCGGCATGCCGCACATTCTCTTGCAGCGCATGCCGCCCAGCAACTCGCCGTGGCGTGCCTACGCCATCCTGATCGACGCCGACGCGCTGGCCGCGTTGGGCCGTCATCCGGAAGCGCAGGAGATGCTGCAAAAGATTGTCAGCGACACCGGACCGAACCCGGCCGCGGTGCCGGCGTATCGCCTGCTCGCGTGGTCGTACTCGCAAGAGGGCAAGCTCGACCTGGCGATGCAGACGCAAGACAAGATGCTCGCGCGCTACGGCCAGCAGTCGAACGCCGACTTGAGCTTCGCGTACTTGAATCGCGCGCACATTCTGTTCAACGAAAAGCACTACAAGGAAGCGGCGCGCGGATACGACTCGTTCCTGTCCGGCTTTCCGAACCATCCGGACCGCGCGCAGGCTCTGTATCAAGCCGGCATGGCGTATCAGCGCGTCGGCCAGAAGGGCGACGCGGTGGACCGCTGGGAGGCGCTGACCGCCATCGACTCGACCTCGGCGCTGGCCGAGAAGGCGTGGTCGCGCGCGGGCGACGTCTACTTCACCACCGGCCACTATAAGGATGCGATTCGCTGCTACCAGGGTTTGATCGCGCACTTCGGGCAGAGCTCGGGTGTGGCCGTCGCCACGCTGCGCATCGCGCAGTGCCACTACAACACCCAGGACTACGCCGGTGCGGTGGAAGCGTACTCGCAAGTCATCTCGCAGTACGGCACGCATGCCGTGGCCGCCGACGCGCGCAAGGGCATCGAGCAGGCCCTGTATCAGCTCGGCCAGCGCAAGGACGGAGAAGCCCAGCTCGCCGAGCTGGTGGAACGCTTCCCCAATAGTGCCTTTGCCGCCGACGCGCAGTTCGAGATCGCGATGCGCCGCTACCAGGCGCAAGAGTGGGAGGCCGCCGCGGACGAGTTTCGCCGCGTGGTGAGCCAGTTCCCCTCGTACTCGGCGGCCGATCGCGCGCACTACCTCATGGCCGACGCCCTCGGCCGCGCCGGCAAGGCCGACGAGGCGCGTATGGCGTTCGAGCAATTCGTGAGCTACTTCCCCAAGAGCCAATACAAGGCGCCGGTCCAGCTCCAACTGGGTGCCGCGCGCTTCGCGGCCGGAGACTACATGCGCGCCGCCGTCGACTTCACCGCCGTCCTGGAAGATTCCGTGACGCGCGAAGTCGCGTCGGCGGCTCGCTACAACTTGGCCTTGTGCCACCGCATGCTGGGCGAAAACGACAAGGCGCGCGCGATGCTGGAAGCGTATCGCAAGGAAAACGGCAGCGACGAGCGCGCCGCCGAGATCGCGCACCAGCTCGGCAGCATGGACGAAGAAGCCGGCAACTACAAAGAAGCGGTCGCGGAATACAGCCGCGCGCTGCAATCCAAGCTGCACGCCGACATCGTGGTCGAGCTCAACTATCGAGTCGGCTTCTGCCGCGAAAAGCTGGGCGAAGAAAAGAGCGCCCTGTACGCCTACGCGCGCGCTGCGGAACACCGCGACAAGGCGAATGCCTACCGTCTCTCCGCGCTCGCGCGCAGTGCCGCGTTGTACGAGACGCGTAAAGACTATCCCAAGGCCCTCGCGGCCTACAAAGACTTGATCAAGAACGCCACGGATCCCGAGATCGTGGTTGCGGCGCGCGAGCGCGTGAGCGAGCTCCAAGGCGCCGGTACGAAGCAATAACGAAGG
>JAICFA010000180.1 GCA_025923935.1 Candidatus Krumholzibacteriia bacterium | reverse complement strand
CATGGTGGGCGTGGCCGGGTGCGTGGTGGCGTTCAACCCACGCAGCAAGGAGCTCGAGCGCCGCGCCAACCACGTCGTGCGCGAGCCCAATCTATCGCTGCTTCTTGACCTGATCGGATGAAATGAAAAAAGACGTCGACGCCCCCAAGGAATCGCCCAAGAAGGAATTCGACACGACCGAACGCGTGCTGGACGAGATTCGCGACATCTACAGCGATCCCGACCCGGACTTGGAGACGCGACTGGTGCGCGAGCTCATCGTGCACGCGCTCAAGTGCCGCCGCGACCACCTCGAAGTGCTCGACCTCAAGGTACTGAGCCGCTCGATGGCGGAGTTTCGTTACGCATCGCGCGTGTTCAAGCCGTACCGCGACCGTCGCAAAGTGTCGATCTTCGGCTCGGCGCGTACGCCGGAAGACGATCCGTACTACTTGATGGCGGTCGATTTCGCCAAGCGGCTGGCGGAGGCGGACTTCATGGTGATCACCGGTGCCGCCGAAGGCATCATGAAGGCGGGCAATGTGGGCGCGGGCAAAGACAAGAGCTTCGGCGTCAACATCCTGCTGCCGTTCGAGCAGGCCGCCAACACCATCATCGGCGACGACGCCAAGCTGATCACGTTCAAGTATTTCTTCGTCCGCAAGCTCTTCTTCTTGATGGAAGCGAGTGCGGTGGCATTGTTCCCGGGCGGCTTCGGCACGCACGACGAAGGATTCGAGACGCTGACTCTGATTCAAACCGGCAAGGCGCCGCCGCTGCCGCTGCTCTACATGGACCTGCCCGGCGAAGACTATTGGTCCAGTTTCGACAATTTCGTTCGTGAGCAGCTCTTGCGCCGCAAGCTGATTTCCGAGCGCGACACCAAGCTGTACAAGATCTGCACGTCTCCCCAAGAGGGCGTCGATTACATTCGCCACTTCTATTCGACGTATCATTCGATGCGGTTCGTGCGCGATCGTATCGTAATCCGTCTCGAAAAATACCTCTCGGACGACAAGCTGGCCGAGCTGGCCAGCGAGTTTTCCGATTTGGTCAAGAAGGGGACGATCGAGCGCGCTGGACCGCTGCACGAAGAGGCCAACGAGCCCGAGCTCGACGACAAGCCGCGGCTGGTGTTTGCGCTCAACCGCCAGAGCCCCACGCGCCTGTACGAGATGATTCTCGCCATCAACGAGCTGGGAGCGCGGTGACGACATTGTTAGCGAGGGTGTGCTTCGCTTTGGTGTTGCTCCTGCTTCCCTCATGCTCGAAAAAGAAGACGCCGGAGACGGCTGCTAATGCGCCGTCGCCCGCACCGCCCGGCATGGTGTGGATCGCCGGCGGCGAATTCAGCATGGGATCGAACGAATTCGCCGACGCGCAGCCCATCCATCGGGTTGCGGTCGACGGCTTTTGGATCGATTCCACCGAGGTGACCAACGCGCAGTTCGCGCGCTTCGTCGAAGCCACCCACTACGTCACCATCGCCGAACGCGTGCCGCGCGCGGAAGATTACCCCGGTGCACCGCCGGAGAATCTGGTGGCCGGATCGGTGGTGTTCACCCCGCCCCCGCAAGACGTTCCCCTCGACGATCATTTCCAATGGTGGTCGTACGTGCACGGAGCGGATTGGCGCCATCCCGAAGGCCCCAACAGCAGCATCGCCGATCGCATGGATCACCCCGTGGTGCACGTGGCGTACGAAGACGTGGACGCGTACGCGCGGTGGGCCGACAAGCGCGTGCCGACCGAGGCCGAGTGGGAGTTCGCGGCGCGCGGCCGGTTGGACGGGAAAGCGTTCGCGTGGGGCGATGAGTTTCAACCCGGTGGCAAGTTCATGGCGAACACCTACCAAGGGAACTTTCCGATCGAGAACACCGTGGAGGATGGATTCGCGGCGACGTCACCGGCGCGCGCGTTCCCGCCCAACGGCTATGGGTTGTACGGGATGGCCGGCAACGTCTGGGAGTGGACGGCGGATTGGTATCGCCCGGATACCTACGCGAAGCGCGCGTCGACGGGTGCGGTAGTTCACAATCCGACGGGTCCGGCGGACAGCTTCGACCCTACCGAGCCGGGCACGATCAAGCGGGTCCACAAGGGCGGCTCGTTTCTGTGCACGGATCAATACTGCGCGCGCTACATGCCGGGCGGACGCGGCCGCGGCATGGTCGACACCGGCACCAATCACTTGGGTTTTCGGTTGGTCAAGGACGCGGCGGAGTCTAGCGAGTGAACGCGGTCGCGTGCCACGCACGCGCGAACGAGGTCTCGAAGCGTCCGGCCCGAAGGTCGCCGACGGTTTGGACGGTCGCGTCGAAGACGGCTGTCTCGTCCTGAACTTCTCCCGCGTCGACCAACTTTTGAAATTCTTCCCGCGAAACCGCTCGCACTAGACCGTCCTGGCGAAAGAGCACCAACGTACGATCGAAGCCGTCGATGCCGTGCTCCTTCTTGAGCGACGTCATCACGCGCATCATCGAATCCGTCGAGCAGCCCGACACGCCGTCGCCCACATAGCCCGCGATCAGCACGAAGCGGTTCTCCACGATCTGGTACGCCCCGTGGACGGGCTCGCCGTGCGACTTCCACGCGCGCGCAAAATCGTCGAGCTGCTGGGTGACGAGCGCTTGCTCAGAGGGCGACAGCTCGCGCGCCAGAGCAAACACCCACAGGCGCGCGTTGTCGGGATAGTGGGGAAAAAGACCGGTCATCCGCAGTACTCGTCGAACGCTTCCACCAAGTCGAACGCGATTTCTTGCGGGCTGCGGCCTTCGATCTGGTAGCGCTCCATCACGTACACCGGCTTGCCGTCCTTGAAGAGCGCGAACGCCGGCGATGAAGGCGGCACGCCGGGAATGTAGTGGCGCGCGCGCTCTGTGGCCTCACGGTCGACACCGGCGAAGACGGTCCCCACACGGTCGGGGCGCTTGGTGTGCTGCAGCGCGATCTTGACCCCGGGTCGAGCCATGCCCGCAGCACAACCGCACACCGAATTGATAATGACGAGTGTGGTGCCCGGCGCGTTCTTCAGCACCATGTCGACGTCGGACGGGGTGCGCAGCTCGGTCACACCCGCGTTGACCAGGTCCATGCGAATCGGTTCGGTGATTTCTGGTGGATACAACATCTCGCTTTCCTCCTCTACAGATTCAACTCGAGCCGGGCCGCTTCCGACATCAATTGCGGCGACCACGCCGGCTCCCAGGTGATATCGACCTTCACCGACGCCACGCCTTCCACCGCGGAGACTTTGGTCTCCACGTCGGCCGGGAGCGTTTCCGCCGCCGGGCAGTGGGGAGTGGTGAGCGTCATCGTGATGGTTACGTCATTGGCATCGCCGATGGCGATGTCGTAGATCAAACCGAGCTCCCAAATATCGATGGGGATCTCGGGGTCGTAGCACGTCTTCAGTGCTTCGATGATTTTTTCGCGCAGCGTCACAGTCATGGTCATTATTCCGTCGTCACCGCTTTTTCGGAATCCTTGAGAGCGGCGCGCAGTGCGTGCCACGGCAGTGTCGCGCACTTGACGCGTACCGGGAACTCGCGCACACCCATGAAGACCGCCAACTTGCCCAGCGCGTCCAGGTCCGGCGTTTGCGCCGACTCGCCGGTGACCAGGTCGTGGAACTCCACGAACAGGCGGTCGGCTTCGTCCACCGATTTGCCCATGAGCGAGTCGGTCATGACCGAGGCACTAGCCATGCAGATCGCACAGCCGCTGCCTTCGAAAGAAAGATCGCGAATGGCGCTGCCATCGATGTGGGCGTAGACGGTGACGCGATCGCCGCACAGCGGATTGAATCCCTCGGCGCGACGGTTGGCGTTCGCCAGGCGGCCGAAGTTGCGCGGGTGCTTGTGGTGATCGAGGATCACGTCCTGGTAGAGCTCGCGCATGTCACTCATGATCCGAATACCTCTCTCACCTTGGCCAATGCCGCGACCAGCCGGTCGACTTCTGCGCGCGTGTTGTAGAACGCGAACGATGCGCGATTGGTGGCCGGAACCTCGAAAAAGTCCATCACCGGCTGCGTGCAGTGGTGGCCGGCGCGAATCGCGATCCCTTCGTGGTCGAGGATCATGCCGGCGTCGTGGGGGTGGACGCCCTCGACGGTAAACGAGACCACGCCCACGCGGTGCGTGGGTGTTCCCACCAGCGTTACACCGGGGACGCGCGACAGTGCGTCGACCGCGTACGCGACCAGCTCGTTCTCGTAGCTCTCGATGGCGTCATAACCCAGCGCGTGGACGTAGTCGATGGCCGCACCGAGCCCGACCACCGCGGCAATGTCGGGTGTCCCCGCCTCGAAGCGGTGCGGCAGCACATTGTAAGTCGTCTTCTCGAAGGTGACCGACGCGATCATGTCGCCGCCGCCTTGATACGGCGGGAGCGATTCCAAGAGCGACTTGCGCGCGTACAGCACGCCAGCACCGGTCGGCCCGAACATCTTGTGGCCGGAAAAGGCATAGAAGTCGGCGTCGAGCGCGCGCACGTCGACGCGGAAGTGGGGTACCGCCTGCGCGCCGTCGATCAGGACGGGAACGCCGCGTTCGTGCGCCAGCGAGATGATCTCGTCGACCGGGTTCACCGTGCCCAGCGAGTTCGATACGTGCGAGACGGCGACGATGCGCGTGCGCTCGTTCAATAGCTTGCGGTACTCGTCCAGCTTGATCTCGCCGTGACGGTCGATGGGAATGACGCGCAACTTGGCACCGCTGCGCTGGCACAGCATCTGCCATGGCACGATGTTGGAGTGGTGCTCCATGGCCGAGATGACGACCTCGTCGCCCGCGCGAACGCGCGCCGCTCCGAACGAGTTAGCCACCAAGTTGATGGCTTCGGTGGTACCGCGCACAAACACGATCTCCGCCGCCTCGGCAGCATTGACAAACGCCCGCGACTTCTCGCGCGCGCCTTCATAGAGCTCGGTGGACCGTACGCTCAGGGTATGCACGCCGCGATGCACGTTGGCGTTGGTGTTCGCGTAGAAACGGCTGATGGCATCGATGACCGGGCGCGGTTTCTGCGACGTGGCGGCGTTGTCGAGGTAGACGAGGGGTTTGCCGTGCACTTCCTGTTCGAGAATGGGGAAGTCACTGCGGATGCTCACGACGTCGAGCGCCGGCTTGGTAATTCTGGTCATCGTCTTCATCTCCATCCCGGTGCCGTCAGACGGCGGCGTGCGCGCCGCGCGCGGCCTGCAGCCAGTCGAACAGGTCGGCCTCGAGCCGCCGCTTGAGAAGCTCTAATTCGATGCGCTCGAGCACTTCGCTCGCGAACGCGTACACCATCAGGTCGCGGGCTTCCGCGTGAGGAATGCCGCGCGAGCGCAGGTAGAAAATTGCGGTGTCGTCGGTCTTGCCGATGGCGGCGCCGTGCGTGCACTTGACGTCGTCGGCGAAAATCTCGAGCTGCGGATTGGAATTGATGCGTGCTTCGTCGGACAAGAGCATGCAGTTGTTTTCTTGCTTGGCGTCGGTCTTCTGCGCCACCGGGTCGACGTAGATGCGGCCGTTGAACACGCCGCGCGCCTTGTCGTCCAAGATGCCCTTGTACAGCTCGAAGCTGTGGCAGTGGGGCTGCGCGTGCCGAATAAAGGTGTGATTGTCGACGTGCTGGCGCGCACCCGCGAGATACAAACCGTCGACACGCGCGTCGATGCCTTCGCCTTCCAGCAGGGTGTGGACGTCGTTGCGCACCAACGACCCGCCCATCGTCACGCTGAGTGTGGAGAAGCGCGCACTCTTGGCCAGCACGGCGTGCTGAAATCCGATGTGGAAGGCCGCGGAGCTTTCGCGCTGAATGCGATAGTGATGCAAGCCGGCATTCTCGCCGACGTCGATCTGAGCCACCGCATTGGTGAAATACGCGCCTTCATCCGCTCCGAAGAAGCTTTCCACGACCACCGCGTGGCTGTTCTTCGCGGCGACGACGACCACGCGCGGGTGTGTCATGGTGGGTGCGCTGGACGGGCTCGTCACGTGCACGACGTGCACGGGGCGATCCAGGGTCACGCCTTCCGGAATCTCGATGTAGACACCGTCGAGCAGAAAGGCGGTATTGAGCGCGGCGAAGCGCTGCGCATCGCGTGTGCCGCGCTGGAGCAGCGCGCGAATCCGCTCGCCGTTTTGCTGCATCGCATCGGCCAACGAGCCCAAGCGCACGCTGTTAGGCAGCGACGACACCCGCGAAAGGGATGCGTCGAAACGCCCATTCACCAGCACCAAGCGATGGCACTGCGCATCGTCGAAGGTACGCGCAATCAGCGCCTTCCCGTCGATG
>JAICFA010000179.1 GCA_025923935.1 Candidatus Krumholzibacteriia bacterium | reverse complement strand
CCGCCAGCCGTCCGCCCGCCATCTGACCGAATAACCCCGCGAACAATACGAACGACGCGAGCAGGGTGGCCGCCAGGGTTGTGGTGCCGGTGCCGTGCGGAATGGGCAGGCGGTCGAGGAAGTTGGCGAGGAAGGTGGTCTTGAGCTCCATGTACGCCGGCAGCAGGAGCATGTTGCCGCGATAGGCAATGCCGCCTAGCACCAGTGCCACGCAAATGATGGCGAAGTAACGCGCCATCTCGCGGCGGCGGACGGCGTGGTCGATCACCGGCTTCGCCGCGGGACGAATGGTCTCGTCGACGTGCAGGGTTTGTAAGTAGATCGCGGTGACGATGCCGATCGACCCCAACACCATCAGTGCCGCTTGCCATCCCCACAACCACGACAACGCACCCGTCACCAGCGGTGCCATCGCGATTCCCAAGTTGCCGAAGACGCCATTCACTCCCATCGCCACACCGCGCTGGCGCACGGTGCGCGAAATGAGCGCTAGGCCGGCGGGGTGATAGATGCTCGCACCCATTCCCACGAACGCGAGCGCTGCGGTCATCACGGTGGGATCGGGGAACGCGCCCGCCACGATGAGCCCCACTCCCATGATGGCGATCCCGGCGACCAAGAGCGGCTTCGCGCGCCAATGATCGGTGATGATTCCCGCCGGCAGCGCCAGCATTCCGTACAGGAGGTACATCCAGAAGCTGAGCTTCACCACCTGTTCGAGCGGCATGCCGAACGCGGTGGTGAGCGGAATGGTGATGGCTGGAAACGCGAGCGTGAAGAAGTGGGTGAAGAAGTGCCCGGGACAGGTAATGACGAGGATGCGGTGTTCCTCGGGCGTGAACTCGCTCGTGCGGCGGAATGGATTGAACACGATTGCGCTAATTCTATGTTAGGATTCCAGGCGATGCCAAAGCGTATTCAACGTCTGGTGTTGACGGTGTGGTGCATGTTGGTTTTCGGGGCGGCGCAAGCGGAGAACACGAATACCACCATCGACCAAATCGCGTGGCTGGCCGGTTGCTGGGAGAGCCCAGACGGCTCAGGTAACTATGATGAGCGGTGGATGCCTCCCAAGGGGCAAAGCATGCTCGGCATGAGTCGCACCGTGCAGGACGGCAAGACGGTGGCATGGGAGTTTCTTCGCATCCATCAGGAACCCGACGGCATCTATTACACCTCCAATCCCTCGGGGCAGAAAGAAGCGTCCTTCAAGCTCATCGAGTGCAAAGACGGCCGCGTCGTGTTCGAAAATCCCACGCACGACTTCCCGCAGCGGATCATCTATCACGTCGACAAAAACGGAATGTTATTGGCCAGTATTGAAGGGATGAGCGAAGGCAGGCAGAAGAAAGTCGATTTCCCAATGCGGCGTTCGGATTGTAAGTGAGCGACAACGAAATATTCCCCCTTCCCATAACACGAACACCTGTATACAATTAGTACGTTCGGTATCCCATCTAGCAGTTAACTTCTGCCGCCCTGAAAGCAGCCGACCCAGGTGCTGGAGGTGCGCAAAATGTCCCGAAACGTCGTACTACTGCTGGTTTCTCTCGCCGTATCCGTCCTTCCCTTCACATACGCCTTCGGTGATTTTGTCGAATGCAGCATGACCGCCTCGTCTCCTGAGGGCGTGTTGTTCGTGTGCCCGCAAGGCGATGGTGACCGTCTCGACACGAAGGGTCTCACGGTAACCGTCACGGTGAATTACCCCGGAGCGGTCCCGCTGCCCGATGTGTCGACCGATTACATCTGGCTGGAAGCGTGTAGCGGGCTGTTGGCGGCCTGCGGCGATGGCGCGAAGATCCACGCGTCCGCACCCACCAACGCGAACGGACAAACTACCATCACCGGCCGATTCGCAGCCGGCGGCTGCGATAACACTGGCGTGCAGGTGTTCGTGAACATCCCGACCGAAGGCCCCATGCCCGGCGCCATAATTTGCGAGAGCGCGTGCCTGCCGATCGCGGTGCGGTCGTGCGATCTCGACGGCAATCTGGTGGTCAACCTGATCGACTTTTCCACCTTCGGTCAAGGTTACCAATCGCCTCCCAAGGCGTACAACGCGTGTCTCGACTTTGCCGCGCCCTTTAGTACGGTGACCCTGGCGGACTACGCAAAGTACGGCACTCACTCGAGCCACCACTGCTAAGGAGGCTCGAAATGAAAAATCGTTCAACCGTAGTCCTTATGGTCTTGGTAGCGGTGCTCTTTTCCGTGGAACCGCCAGATCAGATTGGGGCCGGTGTCGTCGATCCGTGCAACTCGTTCGCAAGCTCGCCGGCGGGGGTACTTTTTTCGTGCCCGGCAGGTGACGGCGACGCGCTGGCGGCGAACGGTCTCACCATCAACGTCACGATTCTCGACAATGTGAACGCGCCCATTGCCGGAGTTTTGGCGGCCGACATCTGGGTGATCGGTTGTAACAATCTTCTCGCGTTGTGCGGGGGGGCTGGAGCAATCAGCGCCTCAGGGCCCACCGATATCAATGGCCAGACCACCATCACGGCACGGCTGGCCGCTGGGGGGTGCGACACCGGCATTCGCGTGGTTTGGCAGGGAATCGCGATCGGCGCGGGAGTTTGCGCCGAACCGTGCCTTCCCATCGACGTGCGGTCTTGCGACATCAACGGCAATCTCGTGACGAATCTGGCCGACTTCGCCATTTTCGGTGCGAGCTATACGTCGCCGCCCAAGGCGTACAACAAGTGCGTCGACTACGTTGCACCGTTCGGAACCGTGACCCTGCCGGACTTCGCAAAGTATGGCTCGCACAAGGATCACAGCTGCTAGGGCTGGAGGTGCTCAAATGTCCCGATTACTCGTCCTACTATTGCTCGCGCTGATCGTCTTAGTGAGCCAAAGCGATGATGTTGGGGCGGAGATCTTTGACTGTTGCGACTGCACCGCCACTGCTGCGGCGGGCGTCCTCTTGTGCTGCCCGCAGGGAGACGGCGACGCACTGGCGGCGAATGGGCTCACTGTCTACGTCAGAGTCGTGGACAATGTGAATGCACCAATCGCAAATATCCCGGCGTATGACATTTGGTTGACGGGCTGCGCCGGCGATGTTCTGGCCATGTGTGGCGGCAGTGGTGCGATTGCGGCGTCGGCGCCCACCAACCAAAACGGGGAAACAACGATCGTCGCGAAGTTTGCCACCGGAGGGTGCGACAACAGCGGCGTGCGCGCCGTGGTTCAGGGCATCGCCATCGGCGCGGGAATCTGCGCTGCCCCGTGTCTTCCCATCAAGATCCGGTCGCCGGACCTCAACGCGAACTATGTGGTCAACCTGGTTGATTTCGCCGTGTTCGGTACCGCGTATACCTCGCCCCCGAAGGCGTACAACGAATGCCTCGATTTCGCAGCACCGTTCGGCACGATCACATTGCCTGACTTCGCGCGGTACGGCGTTCACTCCAATCACAGCTGCTGACGTTCTCGCCGGCACATCTAGACCCTCCTCGTCTCGTTGTTAACCACCCTCTGCTATAAGCGCAGAGGGTGGTTAGCGACATCACAGCCGAACTGCATCCGCCACGCGTCATTTCGTTCATGGGCCGATCAGGGTCCGCCCGCCTCTCCACGTACAAGGAGCGCCCGCCATGAAGAGCGTGATGACAATTCTGCTTCTGACCACCGCGACAGTCCTCGTGACGGTCCCGGCCCGCGCCGAAACGGTTCAGACGAAAACCGGTGACGTGAAAGTTGAGCGCCTGGCGACGCTCGAGTTCCCCTGGGGGATGACGTTTCTGCCGGACGGACGCCTGCTAATTACGGAAAAGCCCGGCCGGATGCGCATTTTCGACGATGGGAAACTTTCCGAGCCGATCGCGGGCCTGCCCAAGGTGTTTTACAAGGATCAAGGTGGTCTGCAAGACGTCGAAATCGATCCCGACTTCGCACACAACAACCTGGTTTACTTCTATTTTGTCGAGGCGTCGGTCAAGAAACCCGATGTCCAACGCGATACCAAGGATCCACGCCTGGGCGAGTTTCAGGACTTGAATGATGTGACCATCAGGGGTGGAGCGGTGGCGCGTGGCCGGCTTGAGGGTGGGGCCTTGCGGGACGTGAAGGTCATTTGGCGGCAAGAGCCCAAGATGAGCGGTCGCAACCACTACGGAGGCCGACTGGCGTTCGCGCCGGATGGCAAGCTCTTCATCACCTCCGGCGATCGCCAGCGCTTCGATCCCGCGCAGGATCTAGCGGGCAATATCGGCAAAGTCGTGCGCATCAATACCGATGGGACGATTCCGAAGGACAATCCCTTCGTCAACAAAGCGGGCGCGCGGCCGGATACGTGGTCGGTCGGCCATCGCAATCCGCTGTGTGCGGCGATCAACCCGGACACGAAGCAACTCTGGATACTCGAGATGGGGCCCATGGGCGGCGATGAGCTCAACATTCCGGAAGCGGGGAAGAATTACGGCTGGCCGGTGGTGAGCAACGGTGACAACTACGACGGTACTCCGATTCCCGACCATCCCACGCGCTCCGAGTTCGAGGCGCCGGTCACGTACTGGCAACCCGTGATTTCGCCATCCGGGCTACTCTTTTATACCGGATCTCTCTTCCCCGATTGGAAGGGCAACGCATTGGTCGGCGGGCTTTCCTCCGAGTCGTTGATTCGGTTGACACTGGACGGAAACAAAGTGAAATCCGAGGAGCGCATCGCCATGCATCGCCGCATTCGCGACGTCATTCAAGCGCCCGACGAATCGATCATGCTGCTGACGGACGCCAAGGACGGCGAGCTCTTGCGCCTCACGCCCGCAACAACTCCGTCCCGCGCGGCACGCCCCGGCGATTAGGAAGTCGTGTGGCGCCCGCCCGCGAGCCATCTCAAGCGTGGAGGTCGCGCAAATGACTACATACACGGTTGGCTACTTTGTCGGAAGTCTGGCGAGGGAGTCGATCAACCGCAAGCTCGCGCGGGCGTTGGTGCAGCTCGCACCGGAACCGCTCCGATTGACTGAAATTCCTTTTGGCGAGTTGCCGTTGTACAGCTACGACTACGACAGCGACTTTCCGTCCGTCGCAGTCGCGTTCAAGGATGCCATCGCCGCCGTAGACGCGGTTTTGTTCGTCACCCCCGAATACAACCGTTCGATTCCGGGCGGTCTGAAGAACGCGATCGACTGGGCGAGCCGTCCGTACGGCAAGAACTCGTTCGCTCGCAAACCGTCGGCGATCATCGGGACGTCGCCAGGGAAAATCGGCACGGCGGTCGCGCAGCAACAACTGCGCAGCATCCTTTGCTACTGCAACTCGCCGCTGATGAATGCCGTGGAGGCGTACATCCAGTTCGAGCCCGGTCTGATCACCGACGACGGCGAAGTCACCAACAAGAAGACCGCCGAGTTCCTGCGCACGTACATGACCGAGCTGCACGGCTTCATCACGCGCGTGTACATGGTGTTGCCGAGGAACGCGTAGGGTATAGCCCCCATCGTCGCGGACGGTGTGGTACATTCACCGGATGCCTGCAAACTTGCTCGAGACGGTGAACCGCAACTTCGACGCGGCGGCGGCGTACGGCGACTACCCTTCCGGTCTGTTGGCGCAGATCAAGACATGCAACAGTCTGTACCGTTTCCATTTCCCTGTCCGCAAGGAAGGGGGAGGATACGAGGTAATAGAAGCGTGGCGCGCCGAACACAGCCATCACAAGCTCCCCACCAAAGGCGGCATTCGCTATTCGACGCATGTGGATGCGGACGAAGTGCAGGCCCTGGCGGCGTTGATGACCTACAAATGCGCAATCGTGGACGTCCCATTCGGAGGCGCCAAGGGTGCGATCCGCGTCGATCCCCGCCAAATCTCCGTCGAACACCTCGAGCGTATCACGCGGCGCTACGCGGCCGAGCTGATCAAGAAAAACTTTCTCGGGCCGGGTGTAGACGTTCCCGCGCCCGACTACGGTAGCGGCCCGCGTGAGATGGCTTGGATTGCCGATACGTACGCGCAGTTCCACGCGGGCAACATCGACGCACTCGCGTGCGTCACGGGCAAGCCAGTTACCCAGGGCGGCATCCGTGGGCGCGCCGAGGCCACCGGACGCGGCGTCTCTTTCGGAATTCGCGAAGCGATGGACGACGCGGATCTCGCACGTTCGCACGGACTTGGTCCCGGGTTGCGCGGCAAGCGCGTCGTCGTGCAGGGGTTGGGGAATGTGGGCTACAGTGCAGCGCGGTTTCTCCAGGAAGCGGGCGCGGTGCTCGTCGGGCTCGCCGAGTACGAAGGTGCAATCGCTCATGCCGACGGGCT
>JAICFA010000178.1 GCA_025923935.1 Candidatus Krumholzibacteriia bacterium | reverse complement strand
GGTCAATCGTCTCGAGCAGAACTACCCGAATCCGTTCAACCCGCAGACGACGATCGCGTTCTCGCTCAAGGCACGTGGTCGTGTTCGCATCGACGTCTTCGACGTGACTGGTGCGCTCGTGCGCACGCTGCTGGATGATACGCGCGACGCGGGTGCGTACTCCGACGTCCGCTGGGACGCTCACGACGGTCACGGTCGTAGGGTCGCGAGTGGGGTGTATTTCTACAAGCTCGTCGCCGGCAACTTCGAGCAGACCAGAAAGATGGTGCTGTTGAAGTGAGGTCGCAGTTGTCAGTGCGCTGAGTGCGAACTAGCGGTGGAAACGAGGCGGCAATCTGGGGTATACTTTTGTCGCCTCGTTTCCAGCCGGTTAAGTCAGACGAGGAACTGGTACTCGTGCAGTAAGGGCGCCCCGTCCAGCCGACCACTGGCAGGTGCACGATGCTAAGGGCAATCCTCCCCGCACTTTGTGCGGTTTCGCTAATCCTTTCCCCGAGCTACGCCAAGCAGCCTCTCGACGAGCGCATCCCGACCATCTCGCTTTCTAGTCCAGTTTCGCCCAACGACGGACCTATCGGGTCGGGCACTCGTTTTGGGATCGCCGCCGCCAACACGACCGTCCTCTACACAGCCAACTTCGATACCGGCGCGCTTTGCAACGAGCAAGGTTGGACTACTGTCGACCATAGTTTCGGGACGCAGGCGGCGGTTTATTGGCACATCGATGACTTTGTCGGTGTGAACGTGCACCCGAGTGACTCCTATGCTCCACTCGCCGGAGCAAGATCGCTGTGGTGCGGTGCGCGGGCGGCGGAATCCGGTGACTTGTGTGCGTACGCCACATTGCCTGGCTCCGGGGCGTTTTGGAATCAGGCCTGGGTCACGAAAGCGTGCATCCCCGTAACCGGCAATCTCGACGTTTCGTTCCTCATGCGCCTCGATACAGGCAGCTTCGTTACGCTCGAGTACATTGACGAGTGTGATGCAGATTTTCGCGATTGGTCCTGGGACGCGCTGGAAGGCGGCGACTTTGAGTGGAGCGGCATCCAGAACATATCGCACGTCGGCTCTTACAATGTTGGCCCTGGACCGGTAAGGGTCCGTCTGCGCTTCACGTCCGCTGTCGTCTACACTGACGAGTACGGTGACTACGACAGTCATGGCGGTCCGGTTATCATCGACAACCTAGCGGTCGAAGGACTGGCCCTGGAAGACTTCGAGGACGAGACCGTTGGTGAAACTTCGTCCGACGATTGGGAGGGCCAAGGCGGCCCCGGATACGGATCCTACTTCGCGCTGTATCGCGGCGTCAGTCAGGTCCAGCAGGATGCGTGTGCGAAGAACCTGAGTTGTGTTTGGGCAGCGATCTCGGGATCACCCGAGACGTACGCGTGTGGCGGTTTCCCGCAGCAAGCCGCAGTTCCCAAAGGAAATCAGTTCGGTCAGTACATCGACGAAAGCATCGTCTCGCCGCCCATTCCCCTGACCGGAACGGGGTCGCGCCTCAACCTGCAGTTCTCGGTTTACCGCGACCTCGCGATTCCAAATCTTGTTTTCTACACATGGGACGTACGCGGTATCAGCAACGGATGCCCAGGTCCGTGGCGCAGCCGGGGGTTCGTCTACTACGGGGAACAGAAAGACTGGCACGTGGACACGTTCCCCTTCGCCGACTTGGTGGGCCTCGCGGGCGCGACCCACGTTCAAGTCAGGCTCGGTGTTTTCGATCGGTGCGGTACCGCCTGTTATTTTGGTGTCCCTTGTCACAGTCATGCGCCGCTGTTCGACAACGTCAAGGTGTACCGCGTCGACATCAGCGGCCCCGCATTCACAACGCGCGACATCGACATGTTCCAGGACACCTTCCCCGCCGATGGGACCGACACCGGCATCGGCCGCGCTGACGCCGCGTTGAGCATTACCGCCACCTCGAGCCCGACCATTTTACCGGGCGATTCAGCGCGTATCATCGTGAGCGATCCGATCACCGCCGTCCCTGTGACCAATCCGAGCGGCCTGGAAACCGACAACCTCGGTGGCAACAACGGCAACAAGGCGTGCTACCTCTACGTCAACGTCAGCGATAACGGCGTTTTCAACCCGGCCAAGTCCGGTGCGATTCTGTCGGGAGGCGCTCTCTACCCGTTCAAAGATACCGTCGTCGCCGATGGCAGGACATGGACGCGCATTCAGTGCTGGCTCCGCGTCGTCAACACCAACATCTTCGTCGTCGATCTGAACGACAATCTGTTCCAGGGCGGAGACGTTGTGAACTTTTTCTTCGGTGCCACCAACACAGTCGGGCAAACCTCCTACTGCTCAGGCAGCTCGCTTGGCTTCGTGCAAGACGTTATCGACGTCGCGGCCGCCAACGCGTCGGAGTTTTCGATTCTGCCCGTGAACGGCAAAATGTTCGCAAACGCGGAACATCTTCTCATCGACGGGATGGATGGCCGAGGCGGCCAGGAGTTTTGGGACATCGCATTCGATCAGCTGAGCATCGATCTCGACCGCTACGACATCCGCGGGCCGGCATCAAAGGTGTCGAACGGTCCCGGCAGCCGCGTGACCGATGTCTCCCAGCAGTTGATCGCCAACTACGGCGGCATCTTCTGGGACATCGGTGATTTGCCGGTCGGACCCGGCGACGGAACGGTCGCAAACGGCAAGGCGAACGACTACGCAATGCTGAATGCGTTCTTTGGTGGCTCCAATCGGGGGGCCTACCTGTGCGGCGATGACCTGCCGACGAGCCTCAACGCCGCCACCGGTGGCTCCGCCGTCACATTCCGGACGACGTTTATCCCGCATACACTGACATCGACCGATCATCGTCCATCGTATGGCATTGCCCCGACCGGGACGGGAACCGTCGGCAGCGCATTCAGCGGTGACACCTGGGTGATCTACGGCGGCTGTCCCCTGCTCAACGACTTCGACGTGATGACTCCGCTCGGCACTACCGTGGCCCAATCGACCTACGGCGCGAATGCAGGCAACAATGGCGCCGAAATCTCGAAGATCACTGGCACCACGCGCGTCATGCTGAGCGGCTACAGCTTCATCTATATCCGCGACAATGACGCGGACGGAGTCCTTGATCGCGCCAGACACCTGCGAAGCATTCTTGTGTACCTCACCCTCACGCCCAACCAAGTGGTAGGTGCGGATCCTGTCGCCGTCAATCGCCTCGAGCAGAACTACCCCAATCCGTTCAATCCGCAGACGACGATCGCATTCTCGCTAAAAGCTAAGTCGCACGTGCGGATCGACGTCTTCGACGTTGGCGGAGCACTCGTGCGCACGCTCCTCGATGAACCGCGGGACGCGGGAGCGCACTCCGACGTTCGCTGGGACGGAAAGGACGCGCAGGGCTCCCTGGCCGCGAGCGGTGTGTATTTCTGCCGCCTCGGCACGACTTCGTTTTCACAGGTACAAAAGATGGTGTTACTCAAATAGCGATAACTTGACCCGCCGACCAGGGGGTTAATGTCATGCTAAGGGCAATTCTAATTTCAATCTTCACGGCCGGACTGGCGTATGCGGAGGCCGATGCTCGCCGTTCGTCGTCAGAAGTTTTGCCAACATCCGGCTCGCAGCATTCTTCGCTTCCGTTCGACGGCGTAACGCTCAGCGACGGACGATTCGCGATGGCCGCGGCCAACACCACACTGCTCGCCAGCTACTCGTTCAATTTCGGCGCGTCGTGCAACACCCAAGGTTGGACGGCGGTCGATATGACCACCATCACCACGGTGTTCTGGCATGTCGACGATTTCGCGGGCGCCAACGTCCACCCGTCGGACAACTATTCCGCGCTCGCCGGCTCACGCTCCTTGTGGTGCGGCCTCCGGGCCAACGCAGGTGCAGAAACATGCGGTTATGCCCTGCTTCCCGGTTACGGCAATAACTGGAACCAGGCGTGGCAGACGAAACAATGTATTCCTGTCACAGGGCTTCTCGACGTCTCCTTTCTCTTGGAACTCGACACCGAGGACGGCTACGACACGCTCTATCTGGAGAGCAATAGCGCTTGCGATCCGTCTTTCTTCTTGCGGACCGAGCTCGATGGCGGAGTGGGCAATTGGGACGGAATCCAAACCATCTCACATTCTGCGTCATACGCAGTTGGAGCCGGGCCGGTGCTCGTGCGCTTGAGGTTCGCATCCGACGGTGGGTTTTCGGACGAAGATGGCATCTACGACAGTCACGGCGGGCCGGTCGTGATCGATAACCTCGCCGTCGAAGGGCTCGCCATGGAGACCTTCGAAGATGAGTCGGTCGGTGCAACCACGTCGAATGATTGGGAGGCCGTCATCAGTCCAGGCTATGGGCAACACTTCGCGTTGTTTCCCGGGACCAGCCTCGTGCAGCAGGATGCCTGCGCCAAGGACTTGAGCTGCGTGTGGGCCGCCATCTCCGGTTCCACCGTGACCTACGCGTGCGGAGGATTTCCGCAGCAGCTGGCGGTGCCCTACGGAAACGATCGTGGCCAATACATCCACAATGAAATCTGGTCGCCCTTGATCGCACTCAGCGGGAACGGCGGCCGTGTCACTCTAAGATTCAGCGTCTACCGAGACCTCGCACTCCCGCAGGACGTTTTTTACCTCTGGAGTGTGCGCAGCTTGGTTGCCGGTTGCTTCACCCCGTGGCAAGACCGAGGCTTTGTGTACTTCGGCGCGCAAAAAGATTGGTTCGAGCACACCGAGTCGGTGGGCGACCTTCTCGAGTTGGCGAACGCGTCGCACATCCAAGTTTCAGTCGGCATCATCGACATGTGCGGCTCATGGTGCGGTCCTTTCGTCCCAGGAGATTGTCACAGTCATGCGCCGCTACTCGATAACGTACGGGTCTATCGCGTCGACATAGACGGGCCGGTTTGGAGCACGCGCGATATCGACATGTTCCAAGACACCTTCCCCATCGATGGGACCGACACGGGGATCGGTCGCGCGGACGCGGCACTGAGCATCACACCCGCCGCAAGTCCGACGATTCTGCCGGGAGACTCCGCGCGCGTCATCGTGCGCGACCCAATTACTGCCAGCGTAGGTAATGCAAGCGGACTCGCGACCGACAACCTGGGCGGCGGCAATGGCGACAAGGCGTGCTATATGTACGTCAACGTGAGCGACAACGGTGTGTTCAATCCCGCCAAGTCGGGCGCGATTCTGTCCGGTGGACCGCAGTACCCGTTCAAAGACACCGTCGTCGCCGATGGCAAGACCTGGACGCGCATTCAATGCTGGCTTCGCGTCGTCAACACCAGCACCTTCGTCGTCGACTTGAACGACAACCTCTTCCAAGCCGGCGACCAGATCAACTTCTTCTTCGGCGCCACCAATACCAACGGTCAAACGACGTATTGCTCGGGCTCGGCGTTGACCTACGTGCAAGACGACCTCGAGCTTGCAGCCGAAGCGGCGTCGGAGTTCTCGATTCTTCCGATCGAAGGCAACGGGACCGAGGGAAGCAACATTCTCTACGTGGACGGAATAGACGGTCGCGGGGGTCAGGAGTTTTGGGATACGGCCTTCGATCGCGTGAGCGTTGCCGAGGATCGCTACGACGTTCGCGGGCCTCAATCAAATGTGTCGAATCGACTCGCGAGCCGCGTCACCAATGTCTCGCAGCAGATCAACGCCAACTACAAAGCCATCTTTTGGGACACCGGCGATTTGTCGCAAACACTTGGTGATGGTACGACCGCGAGCGGCAAGACCAACGACTACGCCATGCTGATGACGTACCTCAATGGTCCGGGCTCTTCCAAGGGTGTCTATATCGGCGGCGACGACGCGCCATCGAGTTTGAGTACGGCCTCGGGCTTGTCGGCGGTCACGTTTCGGACCGACTACATCTCGTATGTATTGGAGATGAGCAACCATCGTCCCGCGTATGGCACGAATCCATTGGTAATGGGCAAGGCGGGCGGCCCATTCGCCGGCAATCAGTGGGTGGCATTCGGCGGATGTCCGCTGCTCAACGACTTTGATGTCATGAGCCCAACGGGTACGACGGTGATTCAATCGACGTACGGCCCGACCGGGTCAAACAATGGCGCCGAGTTGTCGCAGGTGACGGGAAGTGCCCGCGTGATGCTGGGAGGCTTCAGTTTCGTCTATATCCGGGACGACCAGCCAAGTCCTCTCATGGATCGCTACGTGCACTTGATAAAACTACTTCTCTTTTTCCAGATGAACCCGATCGTGATAGACGCGGGTCCCCTCGCCGCCTCGAACCGTCTGGAGCAGAACTACCCCAACCCGTTCAACCCG
>JAICFA010000177.1 GCA_025923935.1 Candidatus Krumholzibacteriia bacterium | reverse complement strand
GCCGACACCACCATGGACAAGACCATCTATCGCGGCGACGAGAAGGACATGAAGAACGACGCCAAGCTGGCCGACTTCAACGTGCAAGTTCCCGCAGGACGGCACGCGTGCACGCTCTTGGTGCGCAACCGCGACCCGGATACGTTCCACGAGTCGTTCGACCCCGAGCCGTTGACCACGGTGCTGGAGTTCGGCGAGGTCACGGTGGCGAACGGTGGGACCGTGCGGCTCGACATCAAAATGGACAAGGGATTGTTGCGGATGTCGAGTCCGCGCTTGTACCACGCGAACGGCGACAAGGATTGAGCGCCGGCTAGCGGGTTTCCTCGAGTCCGGTGCGGATATTGTTCTTCAGCATCGCGTCGTTGCCGGCAGCGTCCATCGCCATTTCGAAATACGCGCGGGCACGCGTCTTCTCGTTCTTCCCGAGGTAGACCGTACCCAGCCGGTACATGGCCTCGGCGTTCTTGGGCGCGTGTAGCAACGCGGACTGTAGCGCTTCCTCGGCGGCGTCCAAATCGCCGTTTGCTTCCAGCACTTTTCCCAAGCCCAAATACGCGTCGGCGTTGTCCTCGTCGATCTGGATCGCGCGCCGGTAGTAGGCGGCGGCTTCGGTACTGCGGTCGCGCGCGAAATACGCGTCAGCCAGCCGGGTGAGCACCAGCGGGTTGTCGGGCGAATGCGCGAGCGCTTTTTCCAGAATATGCTCGGCGGTGGCGTAGTTGCCGCCGCGAATCTGTGCCTGGCCGATGCCGATCATGGCGTCGATATTGGTGGAGTCGGCGGCGTACACCTTTTGGTACTCGCGCAGCGCCTCTGCGTCCATCCCGCGTACTCCGTATGCTTCCGCGAGCCCCAGGCGGCCGTACGCCGACTTGGGCGCCGACTGCAGCCCGCGCAGGAAGTAGTGCGTCGCTTCGGTGGGGCGCGCGGTGTCGAGGTAGAGCCAGCCCATGTGAAACATGGTAGGGGCATGGCCGGGATCCCCACCGAGCGCCTTCACGAACTGGCCGTGCGCGGCGTCCATCGACCCCGAGTCCATCAACAAGCGGCCGTAGCCCGAGAGCGCCGCCACTTTGTCCGGGTCACGCTTGAGCACCCATTCGTATTCCGTCCGCGCGGCTTGCGAGCGTCCCAGCGCGCGGTAGGTTTCGGCCAAGTTGAGGTGCAGGTCGACGTCGTCGGGAGTGTATTTGGCGACGGTCTGGAACTCGGCCAGTGCACGATCCGCGTGGCCTTGGCCGAGAAGCGCGACACCCAGATTGATGTGCGCGTCGGGGTCGTCGGCGCGATGGGCGATCGACTGCTCGAACTCCGACACCGCACTGGCGGTGTCGCCGCGCTCGAGCGCATCGATCCCGAGGTTGTAATGACGAATGGCGGCGTCGTGACAGCCGCCCAAGGCGGCGAGTGTCGCCAGCGCGGCGAGGAGAATGAAGAGCGCGGCACGGTGCATCCGGCGCGATGATAAACACCGCCGTCGCGCGTGTCAAAAAGAGAAGCGGGGTGCTAGCTGGTGCTGGAGGGCTCGGTGAACGAGCCGGTGGGCGAGCAAAGCTTGATGCGGCGCGTCGCGCCGTGGACGATGAACACCTTTTCGTTGTTGCTATCGGGGTCGCCGGGGAAGACGAAGAAGCCCAGCCCGCGCGACGTGTAGCTCAGCGTGAAGCCGAACAGCGTTTCACCGTCGCGAAACTCGACCATGATTTTCTTGCCGTGGACGTCCGAGGTGAAGAACCCTTTCTTGTCCTGATACTCGGGATTTCCGGCGAAATCGCGGACGAAGAACAGCGCCTTGAGCTCGTTGATGTTGACACGGCGCGATTCCTTGCCGTCGTCGACGTGGAAGAACGCCTTGGCGGGGTTGAAATCGAAGGTGATCCCGCGCACCAAGGTGCCGTCGAGGAAGCGGGCGATAACTTTATTGTCGAGTTTGGGCGGCATGCGGGGAGCGTTTGCAAGCCTCGTACCCACGCGCATGCGGCGGTGTTGCTACCTCGACCCGGTTCCCTGCAGCGCCTCGCGATTTCCCGGCGTACCGCCTTCTTCCCGAGTTATTGCGCGGCACCCGGAGACGGCTTCTGGGCGCACCGGCAGGTTGGTGGCGGACACGCAGGCGAGGTGCGCTCAATCGCCCGATGGCCGCACGCGCCGCAATCCCGAGATTATGGGCTCGAACAGGTCGATGGGCACCGGAAACACGATGGTCGAGTTCTTTTCCGCCGCTACTTCCGTCAGCGTTTGTAGGAAGCGAAGCTGCAGCGTCACCGAGTTGCCCGACATCAGGTCCGCGGCTTCGCGCAGCTTGCCGGCGGCTTGAAACTCGCCGTCGGCGTGGATCACCTTGGAACGGCGCTCGCGTTCCGCTTCCGCCTGCCGTGCGATGGCGCGCTGCATCTCGACCGGCAAGTCGACGTGCTTGACTTCGACCATGGAGACCTTCACACCCCACGCGTCGGTCTGCTCGTCGATGATGTGCTGCAACCGCTGATTGATGGTCTCGCGCTCCGACAACAATTGGTCGAGCTCGAACTGGCCCACCACCGAACGCAGCGTGGTCTGCGCGAGCTGGGTGGTGGCATAGAGATAGTCTTCCACCTCGTTGACTGCTTTGCTCGGGTTCATGACGCGGAAATAGACCACCGCGCTCACTTTCACCGACACGTTGTCTTTGGTGATGATGTCCTGCGGAGCGACGTCCATGGTCACGACGCGCAAGCTGATGCGCACCATCTTGTCGACGATGGGAACCAACAGCACCAAGCCCGGTCCGCGCACACCCGCCAGTCGGCCCAGCCGGAACACCACGCCGCGCTCGTACTCGCGCAGCACACGAATGGCGCTGGCGATGAACAACAGCCCGATGAATACGATCGCAAGAAACGGAATCGACACCGCTGCCTCCTTAACTTGCGCCGCGCTCGCGACGCTTGACCTTCAGCCTCATGCCCTCGACCGCCAACACCTCGACCGCATCGCCGGCGGCGAGTTGCTCGTCGCTGCGCGCACTCCACCGCTCGCCGCGCACGAACACGGTGCCGTCGTCGGATACCGTGGTTCGCGCCACGCCCACCGCGCCCACCAGCCCTTCCATTCCAGTGGTCACGCGCTGCCGTTGGGCGCGGATTCCCATGCTCACCGCGAACAAGAAGAATAGTGCGGTCGCCAGCACGGACGGAATGATGACCGCCAAAGAGACGCGCATGAACGGCAGGGGAGAATCGATCAACATGATCGATCCGATGATCATCGCCACCACGCCGCCGATCGTGAGCAGTCCGTGCGAGGCGACTTTCACCTCGAGCACGAAGAGAATGATGGCCAGCGCGATGAGCGCCAAGCCGGTCCAACTGACCGGCAGCATTTGCAGCGCGTACGCGGCGGTGAGGAGCGAGACCGCGCCGGCCACACCGGGAAGGATGGCACCGGGGCTTTGCAGCTCGAACAGAATCCCAAAGATGCCGATCAGCATCAGCACGTAAGCGATGTTGGGGTCCGCGATGTAGGCGAGAAAGCGCTCGCGGCGCGAGGGAAGCAGCTGTTCGACCGCAGCGTCAGCCGTGTGCAGAACGGTTTCGCCGCCGGGAGTCGTGGCGCGGCGTCCGTCGAGTCGGCGCAGAAGCTCGTCCATATCGCCGGCGACGAAATCCGCCACACCCTCCTTGACCGCTTCCTCGGCGGTGGACGAAACGCTCTCGCGCACCACGCGCTCGGCCCAGGCGCTACTGCGGCCACGGCGAGCGGCCAGACTGCGCGCGTAGGCGGCCGCGTCGTTCGTCACCTTTTCGTCCATCACGCCGCCCTCGGATTCACCGCCGCCGGGGGCAACATTGACCGGGTGGGCAGCACCGATGTTGGTGCCCGGCGCCATCGCGACTACGTGTGCCGCCAACGCGATGAGTGCGCCAGCGCTGGCCGCGTGCGCGCCCTCCGGCCACACGTAGATGACAACCGGTACGGGGCTTGCAAGAATGGCCTGAATCATGTCGCGCATGGAGGACGCCAAGCCGCCCGGCGTGTCCATTTGGACCACGAGGCAGGGCGCGTGTCGGTCACTGGCCGTGGCGATCAACCGTTCGACGTACGACGCCGACGCCGGACTGATCGGTCCGTCGATTCGACCGGCGATGACCGGCGCAGGTGCGTCAGCGGTGCTAGGGGCGGCGAAGGCGACGCACCAGACCGCACCGGCGAGCGAAGCTCTCCACGAGGTACGCATGCGCGGGACGATGGTACGGCATCCGGCTAGCGCGTCAAAGTGGGGGTTTGACCGTCCGTGGAAATGGGTTTGATCGCCCGAGGCGCCATTTGCTAGATTTCATCGCGAGCAACACCGGGCCCGCAACACAAGGAGAAACGTCCTTCGAACACGTCCTCTTGCTGAACGCGTCCTTCGAACCGCTCAACGTCATCGGATGGCGTCGGGCGGTGAAGCTGGTCGTCCTGGAAAAGGCCGAGATCGTCGAAGCGTCGCCGCACGAAGTTCATTCGGTGTCCGTCAGCATGAGCGTGCCCTCGGTGGTCCGGCTCACGTCCTTCGTTCGCTTCCGCCGCCGCGAAGCGAAGTTTTCCCGCCGCAACATCTACACGCGCGACGATTTCCGCTGCCAGTACTGCGGCGACCGTCCGCCCGCGCAGGAGCTGACCTGCGACCACGTCGTCCCGCGCTCGCGCGGCGGCCGCACGGAATGGTCGAACATCGTCACCTGCTGCGTGCCCTGCAACCGCCACAAAGGCGGCCGCACTCCGGCCGAGGCGGGGCTGCGCCTGATCCGCACGCCGGCCCAGCCCACGTGGCTGTGGGGTGTGCAGAATCGATTCGCTAGCCGCCGCCCGCCCAAGACGTGGCACGCCTACTTGTATCTCGACCGCGATCTCGAGCCGGTCTCCTAATCGTCAACAGGGAAGCGCGTCTTGGTGGAGCGCGATTTTTTAATCGCGATGGCGGAAGTGTTTTGGTGCCGGAGGTCGGAATCGAACCGACATGGAGTTGCCTCCGCGGGATTTTGAGTCCCGTGCGTCTACCAGTTTCACCACTCCGGCACCCAAAGTAGCTAAGCTCGTACTATGTATCGCATTCGGGGCCTGATGTCCAGAGTTTCCGCTTGACCGCGCGGGCTCGTCTGTTATGGTTGTCGCGCCGGGGTTGTAGCTCAGCTGGGAGAGCACTTGACTGGCAGTCAAGAGGTCACGGGTTCGATCCCCGTCAACTCCACCATCTTTTGAATCACTCTCCATCATTCACGACCGGACCGCGCATTCGGCGCGGCCGGTGACGCCGCAAAGCCGCGTGCCTCATACCATCTGTATCTTCGAAGACGGGAAGTTCTCCGACTTCTATCCACTCGCGCTTTCGCAGCCGCTGTTCAACCTGCGCATCGGCGCGGGAACGCTTTTGTCGCGGTGGTTCGACGGCCGCCCGCGCGACGCGCTGGCGCTGATTTGCCGCGACTACCTGAGCGAATCGGTGCGGCTCGCCGTAACGCACGCCGCCGTGAACGAGCTCCGCACCAGCGATACGCTGTTCATCAACGCGCGCTGGCTGTGCTTCGGCGAAGAGCGCGAGCGCTTTCTATCGAGTCTTCCCGAGAACGCGATCGCTTTCAAAGCCAATGTGGTGGTCGCGGCGCGAACGCGCGCCGAGGCGGCGGGTGAGCTGGCCGCGGCACTGCGCGCGCAGGTATCGGATACCGCGATCGACGCGGCGTGCCGGCGGCACAAGGCACGTGCCGCGAACCCGAACGATGATGTCGATACCATGGAGATTCCCGCCGAGATCGCGCGCGTCATCGATGGTCAGCGACTGCGTGGAATCGAGTTCGGCGATGCGCGCCTCATCGACCGCCCGTGGGATCTCATTGCTCACAACTCCGCGTGCGTCGTGGACGACTTCGCGCGCCGCTCCGGGCGGGGTGGTGCGAGCGGCAACGTGCATCCCGGCGCGCAGCTGATCGAAAAGGGCCGTATCGCGGTCGCCGAGGGCGCCGGCGTGCGTGCTGGAGTCGTAATCGACGCGAGTGGGGGTCCCGTGATCATCGGCGAGCAGGCACTCGTCATGCCCAACGCGACGATCGCTGGCCCGGTCGCGATCGGTGCAGGCTCGGTGGTCAAAGCGGGGGCACGCGTTCTGGGCGGCACGTCCATCGGAAGCGTGTGCAAGATCGGTGGGGAAGTTGACGAGACGATTTTTGCCGACTACTCCAACAAGCAGCACGACGGCTTCATTGGACATTCGTACATCGGCTCGTGGGTCAACATTGGAGCGGCGAGCAACAACAGCGATCTC
>JAICFA010000176.1 GCA_025923935.1 Candidatus Krumholzibacteriia bacterium | reverse complement strand
TCCCAAGAACACGCCGCCATCGTGGGCACGCGCGTCATGCAGCTCGGCCCCATCTCCGCCGACTCCGCGTACACCGCCATGAAACAATACGTGTCGGTCGACAACGAGATGGGCTACCGCGACTGGGTGAGCTCTGCTCTCGCGTCGCCCGATGTCTTGGAAGCCATCGGTGCATTGACCGCCGGCGACAAGCTGCACCTAACGCTACAAAGCAGCGACGGGCGTGCGTTCGCGTACGCCCTGCCGGTGGCGAAGATCGACGCCGCCAAGCTTGGCCACGAGCGCTTCGACGGCTTCGTGTACGCCAACGACGCCGCGCGCGCGCCGGTTCCCGCGTGGCTGCGCAACCCCGACACGCCACTGTGGTACGAATACCTGTCCGATCAGGATTTGGTCTACTGCTGGATCGGTGCCATCGACGACATGCAGGACAAGTCGTTCGAGGCGTTTTGCACCGAGATGCTGGACTTCATTCAGAAGAACGGGGTCGAACGCCTCGTCATCGACATGAGATTGAACGGCGGCGGCAACACCGGGGTGGTGCTGCCCCTCATTCATGGACTGGTGAAGAGCCCCGTCAATCGTGAGGGGAGTTTGTTTGTGATTATCGGCAGGCGCACCTTCAGCGCCGCCATGAACACGTGCGCCTTGCTCGAAATGCACACCGAAGCGACCTTCGTGGGCGAGCCCACCGGCTCACGCCCCAACTTCGTCGGCGAGAGCACCTCGTTCGTCCTGCCGTGCACGCACTACCGCGTGTTCTGCTCGTCGCGCTACTGGCAGCACGTGAGCTCCGAAGACCGCCGGCCGTGGATCGCCCCGCGCATCGTCGCCGAGCTGTCGTCGCAGGATTTCGCCACCAATCGCGACCCCGCGATGGAAGCAATCCTGCACGCGATCGCGGAGCAAGTGGCGAACTAGTTCCGGCGGGAACGTGAGCTAAAAACAAAACTGCCCCGCGACCCGAGCGCCGCGGGGCAGATTAATATGGCGGGGCCGACGAGACTCGAACTCGCGACCTCCTGCGTGACAGGCAGGCGTTCTAACCAACTGAACTACGACCCCGAGATGGCAAGGCGGCTTGGAAGGTGCGCCGCGCGAGCACCTAAGCTAGCACCGACCAGGGACTGTGTCAATCCCCTATTCCCCGCTATTTCAACGATTTAAGCGGATGGACGGGGGTAGCGCGAGGGGAGCAAACCGTCCAGCGAACCGGGCGGCACGATGACCCCGCCCAACACCTGGGCGACCGCGGACGCAACCTGCGTCGATGCGCCCAGCGAGAACAGTACCGGCGTGCCTTCGGGAATCCAGTCGTCGACGATCCATCCGGTCAGCACGACGAGCGTGGGACGATACGTCTCGGCGAGCGCGGACAAACCCAGCGCGAATTCTTCCGACGGTGTCCCACGCGACGAGAACACCATCACGATCTCCTCGCCCTCGAGCGATTGCGTCGTCGATCCCCCGCCGGTGAAGCGGGCGGCATCGACGACGGTGGCGCGCTCGCGCTGGAACGACGGGCGCCAGCTGCCTTCGTCATCGTTCTCGAAGCCGGTGATGATGGGCGTGCGCTGCCAGCGCGGAAAGTGCCGGCACAACACGTCGACGAATCCGGCGACGTCTTGACGCTTCAAGGTTTCGCTGGGCGACCACTCGACGGGAACCACCATGCAGGCGGAGTCTGCCCCCAGGGTTTCGAAGTGCGACCAGTCGCTGCCCGGTGTCACGGCGTGCTCGGCGACGGTGCGATAAACCGCGGGGACCGACGGATAAGCGTTGAGCTCGATCACCTTGCCGCCCGCGGGACGCGCCGAAGTGCGCGGGTCGGCAGCGCGCTCGCGCAGTTCCGTGACACGCGCGCTGGACGCGTCCAGAATGGCGAGTACGTTGCGCAAAGGCTCGCTCTCGGCCGCCGCTTCCGCGAGTTTCTCGTCGACGCGCCCGCGGTCGACGATTTTCTCCAGCGTGCGCACGATGGTCTCCATCACGTTCAACGACATCACCGGCTCTGAGCCGCGCTCGACTTGCACCTGCTCGGGAATGGGACGCGTGTGCAGCAACAAGTCGGAGCCGGCGAGGAGGGCGCGCTCGTTGCCGCCGGTCACCATGCCGGAGCGCTCGGAGGCATACCAGCGCGCGCCCGCCATCTCGAGCGCGTCGGTGATGACGACACCATCGTAGCCCAGTTGATCGCGCAGCATGGCGCGAATGATGCGCGCATCGAAGCTGGCCGGAATCATCTCGTCGCGGCCCAGCGGGTAAGCGACGTGCGACATCATCATCAAGTCGGAGCCGGCGGCGATGGCACGGCGGAACGGGACCAAATCGGCGGCACCCAAATCTTCCGCCGACTTGCGCACTTCCGGCAGGGTTTCGTGCGAATCCTCCGCGGTCGAGCCGTGCCCCGGGAAGTGCTTCGCGCACGACAGCACGCCCGCGCTGCGGAAGCCGGCGATGGTCTGCTCCACAAATGCAGCTACGCGCTCTGGGTCCGCGCCGAAGGTGCGCAACCCGGTGATGGCGCTGGGTGACTCGAAGTAGCAATCGGCCACGGGAGCGAGCACCACGTTGGCGCCGAGCTTGCGCATCGCCGTCCCGGTCTCGAACGCGACTTCGGCGGCGAGATCCAAGTCGCCGGTGGCGGCGATGGCGAGCGCCGCGGGCGGGACCCCGATAATCTGGCGCAGCTCCGCCACGAAGTCGCCCTCGTGGTCGGCCATGATGAGCGGATTCAATCCCTCGCGCGACAGCTCCTCGCAGACACTGGCGATGAGCTCGCCCACCTGCGACAAGCTCTCAATGTTGCGCGCGAACAGAATGACACCCGAGACGGCGTGGAACTCGAGATATTTGCGCTCGTGCGGGAGCAAGCGCGGCCCGGCCAGCGCAATCACCTTGTGGCGTTCCATCTTGCGGATCAGATGGAAGCGAATCTCGGGGGTGAGAATATCGTGCTCTCGGTTCATCGCTGCCCCGAGGCTAGTAGCCCGGCTTGAGCTCGGAGCCCGGATAGTAGTGCTGGAGAATCATCGCGAAGGAATATCCCTTGCGCGCCATGCCGAGCGCGCCATTCTGACACATGCCGACACCGTGGCCATTGCCGCCGCCGGCTATACTGACGATGCCGACACGCGAGCCGTTCATCACCTTTTCGACGTCGAAGAGGGTACTGGGGAGAATGCGGCCTTTGGCAACGTCGAGCATGAGCACGCGGCGAATTTTGTCGCCCTCCACCACGAATTTCTCGGTCGAGGTCACGATCTCGAGCTTCTGCACTCGCCCCGAGGCACTGCGCTCCTTGACGTTCACGTCGACGAGTTCTCCGATGTCGTCTTCGTCCACACCCAATGCCACCGGCAGCGTGCGCCGTACCGTTTCGCCCAGCTGGCGCCCCGAGAACGAGTAGCGCCAGCGAAAGTTGCGCGCCGTGGCACAGAAGTTGTCGCCTTCGGATTCCCGGTCGCGTCGACCATACAAGTACGGCGCCGACGGCCGGTCGGGCCAGATCAGGCGGATGTCGGAGGTGTGGCCGCCGCACGTCGCACAATAGTAGGCGTCGCACAAATTGCCCTTGTGCATGATCACCATGCCGCGCGTGTCGTTGACGGCCGCCGTCGCCATGCGCCCGCGCTTCTCGGTGCCGCGGTACACCTGGTCCATGACACCGGATTCCACGTCGTACGGTTTGTTGCGGTTGAGCTTCATGCGCGACATCGCGTAGGTGCGCGCCGCGATCGCTTGCGCTTCTACGGCCGCATACGCTTCCGGGCCGGGCTCGCCGATCTCGTGCGGAACGACCCCTTCGAGGTACGTCTCCAGCGGCACCATGCTCACCAGGTCGATGCCGCCGTCGTCTCGCGGCAGCGCACGAATGCTGCCAGGATACCACACGCCCGCCACCGAAACCGGCTTCGCGGCCGGCTCGATGGTGAGGCCCTCTTCATTGGCGGTGCTCTGCCCGGTGGCGTCGTGGCGCACGACGACGTCGTTGCCGTCGCGATACGCGGTCACGGTGCCGCCGCGCGCGCTCTCGAAGGCCACCACGCCTTCGGCGAGGACGCGAAATCCGGTCGTGGTCGCCATGGTGGCCGACCCACTGGTCGAAAAGATGAGCACGCGAACGGTGGGCTCCCCACCCGTCTCCGGCGGATTGGCGGCGTGCGCGCGAACCCCGAGTGCGAGCCACGCGAACGCGACGCATAAGAGAATGGATAGATGCTTCATTCGGATCCTCGCGCAATGGAGCCCAAGACGAGTGCGCGCGCTGCTCCCGTCACGTTGCGAATGACATTGGTGCGTCCCAGCAAAGTTTCGCGCGCGAGCAGGGCGAAATCGCAGGCCTCCTTGGCCTCGGCGGGAATGCCGAGCTCATCGATGGGGCGGACCGGCACCGGCGACAACGCGGCTTGCAGGCCGTCGAGGATGACGCGGTTGCGCGCACCGCCGCCGGTAACGAATACCTCGTCTACTCCGCTCGGGGGAAGGAAACGCTGCACGGCATCGACGATGGTATCGATGGTGAGCGCGGCCGCGGTGGCCAAGGTGTCTTCGGGTGACGCGTTCTCGGCGTCCGCCGCGGTCTTCAAGGCCCACGCGAAAGGCGGGCCGAATTCGCGGTGCCCGGCCGATTTCGGCGGTACCCCGGCGAAGTAGGGGTGCCGCAGCATGCTCTCGACGACGTTGCGATTGGCGGTACCGGCGGCGGCCCGCACGCCATCCTCGTCGAAATCGCCCTGGCCGGGAAAGAGCGCGCGGTAGAGCACGTCGATCACCATGTTGCCGGGGCCCGCGTCGAACGCAATGACGTCCTCGCGCCCAGCACCCGCGCGCAAGTACGTGATGTTGGAAATGCCGCCGATGTTCAAGATGATGCGGCTTTTCTCGGCGCTGCGGCGCAGCATGAAGTCGGCGTAAGGTGCCAGCGGCGCAGCTTGCCCGCCGATGGCCAGATCGCCGCTGCGAAAATCGCCCACGGTGGTGACACCGGTCAATGCGGCGATCATGCTGGGCGGGCCCAGCTGCAGCGTCCCGGTCACCGGCGAACCGCTGCCGGGCGGGACGTGCGCGACCGTCTGGCCGTGCGCGCCGATGAAGTCGATGCTGCGCGCATCCACTCCGGACTGGCGGCACACGTCGAAGAAGCCGCCCGCGAACGCCACCGCAACACCGGTCACCAAGCGCGCGACGTCCTCCGCGGTCACGTTGGCACCGCCGGCGAGATCGGCAAGTGCCTCGCGCAACGCTTCCGGATATGGCGTCGACACGAATTGCGTGAGCTCCACCCGCGGCGACTCGGGATTGGCGCTCATCGTGACCAATGCCGCATCCACACCGTCCATCGACGTCCCCGACATCATGCCGACGGCGGTGAAACGCTGCTTTCCCGCGAGTGCTGGCCAAACGTAATTCGTCATGCGATCGCTACGCGATTACTTCGAAATGCCTGCGGTAAGACCGCCGATAATGCGGCGTTGGAATACCAGAAAGGCCGCCACGACCGGAAGCGCCGAGATGACGGCACCCGCCATCAGATGTCCCCAATCGATGCTGTGCGCGCCCTGGGACAACATCGCCAGGCCCACCGGCAGCGTGCGCATCGACGCGCTGTGGGTCAGTATAAAGGGAAACAGGAACGAGTTCCAGTTGGTGAGACAGGTGTGGATGGCGACCACCGCCAACACCGGTTTCAGCATGGGAAAGACGACGCGAAACAGAATGGTGAACTCGCCCGCGCCGTCGATACGCGCCGCTTCCTCGCAATCGGGCGGCAAGGTCGAGACGTATTGCCGGATCAAGAAGATGTTGAACGGGTCGACCAAGAACGGCAGCGTCAGCGCCCAGTACGTATCGATGAGACCGGCTTTCTGCATCAGGATGTAGAGCGGCACCAAGATGACTTGCTTGGGCAACATGATGGTCGACAGCACCAGCAAGAAGAGAAACTTGCCGCCGCGAATGCGGAAGCGCGCGAAGGCGTAGCCCGCCATGGTGCAGCACACGATGTTTCCCACCAACACCACCGCCGCCACCACGAAGCTGTTGACGAAATAGCGGGTGAACGGGCCCGAGTTCCACACTTCGGCGTAGTTGCGCAGACTGGGACCTTCCGCCGTCTGCACCGACACGGCAATCATCCACGCCAGCGGATACGCCATGGCGGCCACAAGAACCGCCAGCAGCACCAGACGCAGCGCGCGCGTCACAGCGGCCGCGCCCCTTCCACCGCGGTCTCCGGACGCAAGCGACGCATCGCGATCACCGAGAAGATGCCCGACAGAATGAACACGGCGTACGCCACGACACTGGCATAGCCGTAGTCGAGACGGCGAAACGCGGTGTCGTAGAG
>JAICFA010000175.1 GCA_025923935.1 Candidatus Krumholzibacteriia bacterium | reverse complement strand
GTGGGCTTCGCCAAGTCGCTCGCATTGGGGCTCGAAAAGCCCGTCGTGGGCGTGCACCACATCGAAGCGCACGTGCTCTCGAACGAGCTCAACGGCAGCGACCTGCAGAGCCCGTGCATCGTGCTGGTGGTTTCGGGCGGCCACACATCGCTCTATCACGTGGCGCGCATCGGCCGTTACGAGCTCGTGGGAAACACGCGCGATGACGCGGCGGGCGAGGCCTTCGACAAGATCGCCAAGCTCTTGGGGCTCGGGTTTCCCGGCGGCCCCTTGGTGCAGCGCGCCGCCGAGCACGGCAACGCCGCGGCCATCGAGTTTCCGCGCGCGATGCTCGACCGCGGCGGGTTCGACTTTTCCTTTTCGGGGTTGAAGACGGCCGTGCGCCAATTCGTCGACGCGCACGACGAGCTCAGCGACGCGCTCGTCGCCGACGTTGCCGCATCCGCACAAGCCGCCATCGTCGACGTCTTGACCCAGCGCACGATTCAATGTGCCCGGGCCTACGAGGTAAAGCACGTCTACCTCGCCGGCGGTGTCGCGGCCAACGGGCCGCTGCGCACGCGCATGCGCGACGCCTGCGAACGCGCCGGCATTTCCTACCACGCTCCTCTGCTCGAGTTCTGCACCGACAACGGTGCCATGGTCGCGCGCACCGCGGAACTCCTCCTTTCTTCGGGACGGAACGACGGCGCGGCCTTGGATGTATTCACGAGAGGCCCGATTCGCTCCTGGTCCTAGCTCCAGTGGCCGGCAGGATCGATCCCTCTCGGCTCATACCGTCGCTCGATCAATCGCAAATTCGTGTTCTGGTCGAGCGACGAAAATCGCTTTCGAGGGATCGATCCTACCGGCCAATTCTTCGCGTCGAGGAATCAATCGCGTAGGCCGTCGATTTCTTCGCTTTCGAGGGATCGATCCTACCGGCCAATTCTTCGTGTCGAGGAATCAATCGCGTAGGCCGTCCATTCTTTGCGTCGAGGGATTGATCGTACCGGACTACTCCTAGTTCCTCATCGTTCCTCGTAGTTTCTCACCGTTCCTCGTTCTGACTTTGAAATTCCGCGGCGCGGTTTGTGCAAACGCAATGCGTCGCTTAGGTCCCGCGCGCTCCGCGTCGCGGCGCCCTTGGCATGCTCCTTGCCCTTTTGGCCGAGGTTAAGTCTCTTTCGCAGTTCGTGTTCTGAGCGCAGGCGGCGTCCATGCAAGCACCGGAAAATTCGAGCTACCGCATCTTGATTGCGGACGACGAGCCCCACATCCGTCAGATCCTTCGCTTTACGTTGGAGCGCGCGGGTTACCAAGTGTTCACCGCGGCCGACGGCGAAGAGGCGTTGATACGCGCCAACGAGATCAAGCCGAGCCTGGTGTTGCTCGACGTGATGATGCCCAAGATCGACGGCTACGAGGTTTGTCGCAAAATGCGACAGGACTTCAGCCTGAATCAGATCCCGGTGATCATGCTTTCCGCCCGCGGCGACCAGCGCGACCGCGTGGCCGGCCTGGAGGGCGGAGCCAACGACTACCTGGTCAAGCCCTACTCGAACGAAGAGCTGCTGCTGCGCGTCAAGAACGTGCTGGAATGGAACATCCGGCAAAAAGAGGCCAACCCGCTCACCGGCCTGCCCGGCAATACCGCCATCGAGCGCGAGATGATCGCGCGCATCTCGCAGAAGACGCCGTACGCGTTTCTGTACGTCGACATCGACAACTTCAAGGGCTTCAACGACTACTACGGCTACCAAAAGGGCGACGACATCATCGAATTCTTGGCCGACGTGCTGCGGCGCACGGTGGTCAAGCTGGGCGCCAACGAGGACTTCGTGGGTCACATCGGCGGCGACGATTTCGTGATGGTGGTGGCTCCGTCGCGCGCCGAGATCATGGCGCAGTACGTGGTCGACGAGTTCGACAAGGGAACGTTGCTGTTGCTCGACCAAGAAGACGTGAAGCGCGGCTACTTGGAAGTGCGCGACCGCCAAGGCGAGCTCAAGCGCATTCCGGTGATGTCGGTGACGATCGCGCTGGTGAAGAGCACCGACAATCAGATCGAGCACTTCGCGGAAGTCAACGACATTGCGTCCAGCCTCAAGGAGTACGGCAAACGCATCGAGGGCAGCGTGGTGGTCAAGGAGCGCCGCCAAGACGGCGCGCCGGTGAAGCCGCAGACCCGAAAGTAACGAACGACCATGGACATTCGCACCGCAGAAGACAAGACCGCCGTGCTGGAAGCGCTGCTCAACGAGGCGCGCATCGAGGCCAATCAGTTGCGGCAGCGCCTCGACTTCTACCGCCGCGTCATTGCGTCGACGCGCCTGGTCATGGGGCACGAGTTCAAGAAGCCGACCACCGCCATGAGCGGCTACCTCGACCTGGTCCACGAAGACGTGCACAAGGCGGGGCTCAAAGAGGCGCTCGCGTTCATCGACAAGGCGCGCCACGAGTGCGCGTTGTTGAACGAGCTGAACGCGTTCTATCTCGATCTGTTGAAGGTCGACGGCGGGACGGGCGAGCCGCCCACCGAGTCGGTCGACCTCTTGGAAACCATCGTCGACGCCATCGAGCAAACGCCACCGGGCCTGCGCGCCACCGAGCGCGTGCGCATCGTGGTGGCGGACCGCTTTCCGCGCATGGTGGTCAACCGCTACGCGGTCAAACTGATCGTGCTCAACCTGCTGGAGAACGCGCTCAAGTACTCGCCGGCGAGTGCCGCGGTGCGCATCGAAGCGGAAACCTCGTTCGACAAGCGCGGCATGAGCGACCGCGAGCTCATGAAACTGCGCGTTGTCGATAGCGGCAAGGGCATCGCACCCGAGGACGTGAAGCGCATCTTCATGCCGTTCGTCCGCCTGGATGCGGCGCGCGCGGAAGGGTCGGGTTTGGGGCTGACACTGGTGCGCAATCTGGTCGACATGTGCGACGGCGAGGTCTCGATTCGCAGCGAGCCGGGTACGGGCACGACGGTGTTCGTCACCCTCCCGTTCGCACGTGCGGAGCAATCGTCGGCGGTGGTGCGGCCGTGAAGCACGCGACGAGCTGGGACGCTCGCGCAGGAGATTCGAACCCGTTGAGTATCCTTTATCTCAGATTCATCGAGCTGTTCGCGTTCTTCGGAATCGTGTTCGCCGCGCGTTTTCTGGGCGACTTCACCTACCAAACCAACGCCATGGTCGTGCTGTTTCTGGCGTCGGCGTTCCTGCAGTACAACGGCGAATGGCTGTGGGATGCGGTGGGATTGCGGCTGGGATGGAACAAGCGCCGGCGCACGGCGGCACTCTTGTGGTACTCGAGTTACGTCGATCTGGCCGCCGTCATCGGCCTGGTTCACTTGACGGGAACGGTGGAAAGCCCGTTCCTGTTCCTGCTCACCATTCCGCTGTTCTTCGTGTGTAACACCTTCAACTGGAAGGTGACGGCGACGTATTTCGTGTCGGTGTCGCTGGCCGCCATCGGGCTCCTCGGCTATCTCGAGATGCAGGGCACCCTCCCGCACTACACCGTGTACGCGACGTCGCCCGGCGTCTACGCCAACGGCCACTTCCTGGCGGGCTCGCTCTTGGTCATCAGTGCCTTCGTGAGCCTCGTCATTTACTTGTCGAACGCCTTCCAGGATCGCATGAGCACGTCGCTCGAGCGCTTGCGCAAGAAGCGCGAGGAGTCGGAGACGCGCATCAACGAGCTCACGCGCCTGTACGACATCAGCACGGGCATCAACGCCGCCATTTCGCTGGAGACGTTGCTCAAGATCGTCGCCAAGGAAGCGACCCTGCTGCTCGAGCGACCCTGGGCCAGCATCGTGCTGTTCAATCAGAAGCAGGAAGTCACCCATTCGGTGTTCGTGGGTGTGAACCAGAACCGCGAGCTCAAACTCGACAAGAAGATGCGCCGCGGCGGCCTGAGCGAGTGGATCTGGACGCACAACACCGCCATCGTGGTGGAGGACGCCACCCGCGACCGGCGCGCGAACTGCAGCGAGTTCGTCGGCCACTTCGACATTCGCTCCATCGTGGGTTTCCCGCTCACCAGTGGCAAGCAAGTGATGGGCATCGTCTTTACCGGCGATTTCGTGCCCCGTCCCATGTCCGATCAGCACACGCGCTTGCTCACGACACTGTGCCAGCAGGTCGCCATTGCCATCGAGAAGAGCCGGCTGTACGACTCGCTGGAGCGCAAGATTCGCGACCTCGAGCGCCAGCTTGACACGCTGGAGAAAGCGAACATTCTCAAGTCGGATTTCGTGTCGCACGTGTCGCACGAGCTGCGCACGCCGCTGACCTCCATCAAAGCCTACGTCGAGGCGCTGTGCGACAACGCCGACGATCCGCACTTCCTGCAGCGCAAGGAATTCCTCGACATCGTCTCCAAGGAGACCAACCGCCTCATTCGCATTGTCAACGACGTGCTCGATGTCTCCAAGATCGAGTTCGGCCAGCGTCCCATGACGCGCACTCCGGTTGACTTGAACGCGGTAGTGGCCGACGTGCTCGACATGCTGAGCCCCGCGCTGCGCGACCGCCAGGTGCGCATCGAAGCCGACGTGCCGGGCGATCTGCCGCGCATCGACGGCGACGCCGACCTCATCAAGCAGGTGTTCATCAACCTGATCTCGAACGCCATCAAGTACTCGCCGCGCGGCACCACGGTGACGGTGGCGGCGCGCGAGGAAGCCGTGAATATCCTGGTGTCGGTCGCCGACCAGGGCGTGGGTATTCCCAAGGACGAGATCGGGAGCGTGTTCGACAAGTACTTCCGGGCGCGCTCGCAAAAGGAGTCCAAGATGGAAGGCTTGGGGCTGGGGCTCGCGATCGTGAAGAACATCGTGGAGCAGCACGGCGGGAGCGTACGCGTCGAGAGTCGCGAAGGCCACGGCAGCACCTTCTACTTCACCGTCCCGCGCGAGCACTGCTTCAACGATCTGATCGGCTACATCGGCGAAGTGGTGGACGCGCGCGAGCAGCTGCACGAAATGCTGGAGCTCATCGTGCGCATGATCGCGGAGCTTCTGAACGCCAAGCGCGTCTCCCTCATGCTGCTCGACAAGAGTCGCTCGGAGCTGTTCATCAAGATGTCGTTCGGTATCGAGGAATGGGTGGTGGAGAACACGCGCGTCAAAGTGGGGCAGGGAATCGCCGGGATGGTGGTGGAACGCGGGGAGCCGCTGCTGATCGCCAATATCGAGGAGAACGACATTTATATAGCACCCAACAGCCCGCAGTACGACACCGTGTCGCTGGTGAGCGTACCGCTGCGCGTGAACGACGTGGTGGTGGGTGTTATCAATGTCAACAACAAGACCAACGGACACCCCTTCGACCGCGACGACTTGAACCTCCTCATGTCCTTCAGCGAGCGCATCTCGCGTGCCCTGGAGCGCGTGCGCGTGGTGGACGACTCGCACACGTTCTTGCAAGACACCATCGACGCATTCAAGCGCATGCTGGAGACGCAGACGCAGACCAAGGTGATCGAGCAGGCCATCGACCACTCCGTCAAGATTGCGCGCAAAATGGGGCTGCCGGAGAAAGACGTGAGCGTCATTCAGTACGTCGCCAGCGTGCACGACATTGGAATGACCGAGATCAGCGACGAGATCCTCAACAAGGCGCTGCACCTGTCGACCGAGGAACGCAAACAGATCCAGCGCCACCCGGAGCGCGGCGCGGAGCTGATCCGTCCGCTGGAGTTCGTGGAGGCCGTGAGCAACATCATCTTGTACCACCACGAACACTGGGACGGCAGCGGCTATCCGATGGGCCTGAAGGGCGAAGAAATTCCCGTCGGCGCGCGCATCCTGTCGGTAATCGACGCCTTCCAGTCGATGACGCTGGGACGGCCCTACCGTTCGCGCAAGACCAACGAGAGCGCCTTGGAGGAGCTCATCGAGCACGCCGGCACGCAGTTCGACCGCGACGTGGTGGAGGCCTTCGTGGCGGTACTCAAGGAAGACGGCAAGATCGCCGCGCGCGACGAGCGCGAGCTGGTGAAGAAGTTGCGCGACGTGCCCGTGGGCGCGACGCACGAGTGAGCGCGAGGGCGAACTAAGAATGATTCAGCACCTGCAGACGGCGCACGTGCCCAGCGCACCCACCGAGTACTTGGTGGTGGCGGGGGTGTTGGTCACCCTGGTCTTCTTGACGCTCTGGCGCGAGACCATGGCGACCAGCACGTCGATGTTTTTCTCGCGTACCATGGCGGCGCTGGCGTTCGCGACCAGCCGCATCACCGTGGTGGTCTTCGCCGCGACGATGCTGGCGCACCCGTCGGGACCTCCGTTCCTGTACCTGCTGCTCAACTTCGTGTCGTTGTACCTCGCCGCGCGCTGCATGCCGGCGGGGATTCACGACACGCGCGCGGCCTTCGCCGAAGGGGCGAAGAG
>JAICFA010000174.1 GCA_025923935.1 Candidatus Krumholzibacteriia bacterium | reverse complement strand
GGGCAGGCTAGCCACGCCGGGGAATTCCAATACGACCACGTCGCCCGCGGGTAAGTCCGCGAAATTTTTCGCCACATCGAACTGCCAGAGGTGCCCCCACGTGTCGGGCTCGATACCGAAGCGCTGGGCCGCCGCTTCATCGAGCGTTGCCGCGTCGCCTCGGATATCGACGGCGAAGTTTCCGCCGCCGGCCTTCGGGAAGTACAGGCTCAGGGAACGGCCCGGGCCCATCGGCGCGTCGGAGCGGTCCGCTTCATCCCACGCATCGCGGGCACCTTTTTTTACCCCCACGGCGTTCACCGGATCGACCACGTGATTCGACGACGCACCAATGGAAAGTTGCCATTCGCCTTCCGACGCGACCAAAGAGGTGGAGCTCGCGGTCGCACCGACCGGGGGAATCTTCAGCCGGATCGCCGCGCTCGTCCGATTCTTCACCCAGTACCCCTTCCACGGCTCGAGTCGGTCCACCGAATAGGAATAGTGATCCTCCTGCCAGGCCACCGGTGCCTCGACTTCGGCGGGATTGACGCCGATGGACGCCCACGAAACCGGAAATGCGAACGGCTGGCCGATCAAGTTCCATCCCGGCTCGAGGTTCAGCGAAAAGGCACTATCGGTGGGCGCCGACTTGCCGAATACCGGCGCGGTGTCGAGTCGGTGCGACTCTCTCGTGATGAGCCAGTAACCTCTGCCCTGCTCGAAGCTCAACGTGCTGTCGTTCGGAACCTCGAGGTAAGCCGAATCCACCCCGTCATACGCGAAGAGCCGCCACCGGGTGATGTCGGGAAATCCGACGTCATCCTGGAGCGCGCGGATGATCGACACCGAGCTTTCCAGATCGAGAGGAATCGACAGCATACGATACCGTTCGCCTGGGTGCGAAACGCTCTCCGCTAAATTGGTCGAGGTAATGCGAACGGCGTGAGGACGCTCGGACGGATTCGTCCGCGGATCGGTCAGGGTTTCGGTGCCCGTCTGGGCTTCGACCCAATACTCGATGCCCCGTTCGCCAACCCAGTCGGATGGAATGGTCGCGAACGGCAGTGGCGATCCGTCCTGAAAGGACGATTCCTGATACTCGCTCTCCCCGCCGCGACGATAGTAGAGACGGGCTTGATCGCGCGTCACCCCCGGCGGGAGTCGCAGATCGACGATAACGTCTCGCGTCTCAAAAAATTCCGACCCGCTGCTGGGCCGCGCGAACGTGTCGACCATCGGAATTTGGCCGATATCGACCAGGTACGACGGCGCACGCTGGACGATACCGATACGGCGGGGAACTTCGATGGCCGTGAGTCGCAACACGATGTCGCGAGTATCGCTGGGGACGCGCGACGTATCCCACGTCAGCGAATCGACGAGCGCGGATGCTCCCGTCGCGAACGGGCCCACGCGGCCGGCGCGATTATCTACGTCCGACAAGTACCAGGTGGGTTCGCCCTCGAATTGGTATTCGACGAGAAGCCATGCGGGATCGGATTCGATATCGACGAGCGAGAAGACGATACGCTGTGTGTTGGGGCCGATTCGTCGTACCTTCACCTTGGACAGGAATGCGTCGTGATTGGTCTGGCCGGGAAGCGGCAAACTCGGATCGACGGGACGATTCTTCGTGCCCGCGTGGAGCACGTTGGGTCCGTTCTCGTTTCCAAATACCGCGTCGAGATCACCGTCACCGTCGACATCGCCTAATACGACATCCTCGGTGTCGTAGCCCCGTCCCGAGATCCACCCCGGATCTCGGTTCAGCGTGCCGTGCTCGTTGAGGTAGGCAACGTTGAGCGAATCCAGCTCGTTGCCGCAAACCAGATCGAGGTCCCCGTCGCCGTCCAAGTCTCCTAGCGCAACACTCGTGGTCGGTCTCGCCGGCGGTCGCGACGCCCATCCGGCCGAGGGGGCGAAGATCCCGCCGTCGTTGAAATACACCGTCGTGGCTTCCGGATTATTGGCACAGGCCAGATCGAGATCGCCGTCACCGTCGATATCTCCCAGTGCCACGTCGTTGGTGGAGAAGGTTTGTGCGCTGGACCACGCCGGCTCGTCGGCAAACATCCGCCCATCGTTGAGATAGAGCTTGCTGGGATCGCCGTTGTTGCCGCACACCAGATCGAGGTCGCCGTCGCCATCCACGTCGCCGAGCGCGATGCCACTGGTCCGCAGCGTGTCCTGCGAAATCCAGGCGGGCTGCGTATCCAAGTTCGCGCCCAGGTTCAAGAAGACCATGCTCGATTGGCCGCCGTTGCCGCACACCAAATCGACCAAACCGTCGCCGTCGACATCGCCCACCGCGATGCTGGTGGTGACTTTGCGAGGACCGGAAATCCATGTCGGCACCGACGAGAACAATCCGCCGATGTTCTGGAAGGCGGTGCTTTCCTCGCCGTCGATCTCGCCTTGATTGCCGCAGATCAAGTCCAGCCGGTCGTCGAGGTTCACGTTCGCCAACGCGATCGAGGCGGTACGCCGAGGCTCCGCCGACAACCACGATGGAGCCGTTCCGAAGCGACCGTCCTGGTTGAGATAGCAGGTGCTGACCATGTCCTCGGCACCGCCGTTGCCGCACACCAGGTCGAGGTCGCCGTCACCATCCACATCTCCCAGCGCCACACTCTTGGTGCGGTTCTCTGCGGGAAAGATCGACTCCCACGACGGATTCAGCTCCAGCGGCGGCGTCAAGTTCAGGTACACGGTGCTGAGCTCGTCGGCATTACCGCACACCAAATCCAAATCGCCGTCTCCGTCCACGTCGCCCAACGCTACGTCGATCGTCTGATCGTCTCGGGATGTGGCCCACGCTGGGGTGGTTGTGAGAGTCCCACCGGTGTCGGAGAGGTCGTTCAGATAAAGCGCGGTCGGTTGTCCCAGATTCGCAATGACGAGATCGATGTCCCCGTCTCCCTCCACATCGCCCACTTCCACATCCTCGCCCGAATCGGCCGGCCCGGACTGCCACGAGGGCGCGGTCGCATATAGCGAGTCGGCCTCATGGTAGTAGATCGTATTCGGCTCATTGTAGTTAGCGCAGATGAGGTCGAGCCGACGGTCGCCGTTGAGATCGGCCAGAGCGACACCCAAGGTTTGGTGACCGGCCGGTGAGCTCCAAGCGGGTATCGAGTCGACATCGCCCTGATTATTGAGATACACGTAGGTGCGGGCAGTTCCCCCGATGTTGCTCTGTACCACGTCGAGGTATCCATTCTCATCGACATCTCCCAGCACCACACACCGGGTTTCATTCGGCCCGCCGATGAGTTTCGGTGGATCCGGAAAATGACCGCTGTCGTTGTAATAGATTGCGGTAGGGAAAAGAGGAATTCCGAAAACGATATCGAGATCGCCGTCGTTATCCATATCTCCCAGAGCGACGCTCTCGGCGGTGTTACTAGTCCAGAGCGTGTCCGCCGGAACCGGGCTCAAGGCACCGTGCTGGTTCAAGTACAGCGTGTTCCCTCCGCCGAAATTCCCGCAAATCAGATCGAGGTAGCCGTCGCCGTCGATGTCACCCAGTGCCACGTTGCGCGTGCGATCGATCCCGGCCGGGAACCACGACGAGCTCGTCCCGATCGTTCCGGCGTCGTTCAGAAACAACGTATTTGCTTGTTGAGAATTTCCGCAGACGAGATCGAGATCGCCGTCGAGGTCGATGTCACCGATCGCCACGCTGCGGGTCGTGGAAGGCTCCGGCGATTCCCAATGGGGGTCGGTAGCGAAGAATGCGGTCTGCGCCCGCGCGTCGGCGCGAGCCGCAAACACAAGCAGGACCAACAGCCGGTTGACGCACTTGGCGTTAGAGCCGACGAACATCCGCCACCTCGACACGCACGGGTTCATCTGCGGGGCGGGGTCCGAGTCTGCGGCGGGCTGCTAACTACACTAAAAACACTACCTTAGAAGACGCCGTTGGTCGTGCCCTCCCGATTCTACCCAATTCGAATCGGCCCCCGAGCTTTGGATCTAAGACCGTCCATTATAGACCGTATCGCCAGCGACCTACAACGTTTGTCTCCGCACGAGCTTATGTGGATTGGGCGCGGGGGAGCCGCGAGGTGGCCGTTACACCCGCCTGCGAAGCGGCGCTCAAAGCCGAACTTTGGTTTGTGTCCTACACAAACATGTTGGTGGAGGCGGCGGCTAGCGCGAAGCGCTGCTCAAAGCCGACCTCAGGTTCACTGTTGGTGAACATAGTTTGGTGGAGGCGGCGGCTAGCGCGAAGCGCTGCTCAAAGCCGACCTCAGGTTCACTGTTGGTGAACATGGTTTGGTGGAGGCGGCGGGAATCGAACCCGCGTCCGAAGAAGCAGTCGCAACGATTACTACGTGTGTAGTCCGTGGTGATTTCTCATCTCCGTACCCACCGCGGACGAAAGTGTAACGGAGACCAGCCCGGTAGTATCTCGCGCCTCAGCCCCAGACATAACCTCGGCGCCAGCCCCCAGAGTATGACGCCCACTCACCGGCCCTGGAGACCCAACCGGTGGGGACGGGTGACTAACCTAGCTTATGCTAGTTAGGCAGCCAGTGCGACGTTGTTGTCAGCACTTGATTGGTTTGCCACGAGGATTAACGAGCGTTGTGACAATTGCTCGACACGCAACCTTTGCATCCATCATCCCCGTCGAGACCTGTTCGCCCCCATCGTGGAGTGGATTCGGTAGCCCATCGAAAATAGCAGGAAGCGGGCCGACGGGCAAGGTGCCGAAGCGGGTTGATGTGCTACGATCTGGTTCGTGACCTCGACGTCACCCGACGCTCTTCCGGATCAATTCGCAGTGGTTCCGAAACCACCAGCCACCTGGCCGTACGGGGTCGCCTTGGTGTTGGGGTTCGTCTTGTGCGGGCTGGCTGCCCTCACCGTCGGGCAGGACAACAACTGGGACCTGCGAAATTATCACTACTACAATCCTCATGCGTTCCTGAATGACCGGGTGGGGTATGACTTCGCGCCGGCCCAGCGGCAGTCGTATTTCAATCCGTTTCTAGATCTACCCCACTACTGGGGAACTCGACATCTACCTGCTCGCGTGTTCGCATTCCTGTTGGGTGGAGTGCAAGGCCTGGCCTTCGGATTGGTGTTCGCGATCGCCGCCATCGTCTTTCGCCGTTTTGCGGGTAATACTCGTTGGATGGTTGCGGGGTTGTGCGCACTCGCCGGCGTTCACGCACCGGTTTTCATTGGAGAGCTGGGCGCGACGGAGAACGACACCGTGGTGTCGCTGTTCGTGCTCGTGTCGCTCGTGCTGTTGGTAAGAGCGCTGGCCACGCACGGCTCGCTGTCGGGACGAAGTGCGCGGCGCGCGTTGTTTGCGGGCTCATTGATCTTGGGAATTGGCGTCGGCCTCAAGGGCACCGTGATGTCGCACGCGTTCGGCGTCGCGATCGCCGCAGTCTTTACCGAGCGAACCTGGCGCGCTCGTGTTGCGACCGCGGCAATTGCATCGGCCGGGCTAGTGGGGGGATTCCTGCTTTCGAACGGCTACTGGATGATGCGGATGTGGGAGCAATTCGAAAACCCCATGTTTCCCTTCTGCAACGACATCTTCAAATCGCCCTGGGCCGACCCTCGACACTACAACGACCGCTCCATGATCCCCGCGTCGTGGGCAGAAGCGGTCGCGTATCCGTTTCAGTTTCGAACGCACTCGTCGTACACCGACAGGCAACACGATTTTCGCGATGTACGTTACGCGTGGTTGGTGGTGATCGCGGCGGCGTGGTTGTTTGAGCGGTTGGTTCACTCGATTTGGACCCGAAGCCGCCCCGCGGTCCTGCCGGTGAACCCGGACCTGCGATTTCTGGTCGTGTTCTTCGTGGTGTCGTTCGTGGCCTGGGAAGCGTCGTTCGCTATCATCCGCTACACCGCGGCGCTCGAGGTGGTCGCACCGATATTGATTGTGGCCGGCCTATGCGCGAGTCATGGTCCCAAGGTGACCAAGGCGGTCGCGGCCGCAATGCTCGCCGTTTTGGTATCGACCGTCGAGCCAATCCATCACGAGCGCCTACCATTCGAGAAGGCGTTCTGGGACGTGCAAGTACCGGAGCTGTCGTCGGCGCACGCCATCGTCGTCATTGCGGTCGACAGGCCGTTGGCCTACTTGATTCCCTTCTTTCCCAACGAGGTCCGCTGGATCAGTGTCGACAACAACCTGACGCGACCGTCAGCCCCGACGAAGGCACAAAAGGAGATCCGGAAGGTCTTGGGCGAGTTCGATGGTGACATCTACTTGCTGTCGCGAAATGTTTCGGGCTGGGGGATCGAAAGCGATCTCGCCGTCATGCAGCTATACGGCCTCGGCTTAGACGATACCGACGAGCTGCCCATCACGAGCAAGCACACCGAGTCCTCACTCTTCCTGCGGCGCCTAACTCGCTTATCGACCGATGACCCCGCTCAGTCCGACGCTCCGCTCGAAGCTGGT